>JBBRUH010000278.1:0-7725 GCA_038248005.1 Cytophagales bacterium
TAGGCTCTGGCCCAGCAGGATATACCGCAGCTATTTATGCTGGAAGAGCAGGTCTCAAACCTGTACTTTATCAAGGTCTAGAGCCAGGAGGACAATTAATGCTGACTACTGAAGTAGAAAACTTCCCAGGCTATCCCAAAGGCATTATGGGGCCACAAATGATGCAAGAATTAATGGAACAAGCAGCTCGTTTTGAGACAGATATACGTTCTGGCTTTGCTACTTCGGTCGATTTTTCGGGAGAAGTTCACAAAGTAATCATTGATGAGACACATACCATAGAAGCAGAAACCGTCATTATCTCTACAGGTGCCTCTGCAAAATGGCTAGGCTTAGAATCAGAAAAACGCCTACGTGATTCTGGTGGGGGTGTATCTTCATGTGCAGTGTGTGATGGCTTTTTTCATAAAGGAAAAGATGTATTAGTAGTAGGTGCAGGTGATACTGCAGCCGAAGATGCTTCTTATCTTTCCAATATTTGTAATAAAGTCTATATGGTTGTTCGCAGAGATGAAATGAGAGCTTCTAAGATTATGCAAGCACGTGTCAAAAACAAAAAAAATATTGAAATCTTCTGGAATACAGTTACTGAAGAAGTAGTAGGTGGTCAAGTTGTAGAGGCTGCCCGTATCAAAAATACTCAGACTGGTGAAGTAAAAGAACTGCCTATTAGTGGTTTCTTTGTAGCTATCGGACATCAGCCTAACACAGGTATTTTTAAAGAATACTTAGATATGGATGCTCAAGGTTATATCCAGACAGTTAAAGGTTCTAGCCGTACCAATATACAAGGTGTGTTTGCTTGCGGTGATGTGCAAGATAGTACTTACAGACAAGCCGTTACGGCTGCAGGTACGGGCTGTATGGCTGCCCTAGATGCAGAAAGATTCTTGGCAGAAAAAGAAGCAATGGCTGTAGAAAGCTAGGTGAAAGATAAGTTATAAGTTGCTGATTATTAGGCTTTAATAATTTGATAATCAGTATTTTTTTTGAAAATATTGCTAAATCTTTTTACAGAAAATAAATTTTATGATTAAGACACTCAAAAGTAATTCTTTTGAGCGTCTTTTTGTTTGATGACAAATCTCACATTCCCAAGCACATAAGTTACTTTGACACAAAAGCATACATCTGTAATAAACCAAAGAATAAGCCTCAGATAAGCTATTCTTTTATACTTTTTTATCTCCAAACTACTTGACTTAAAGAAACTTATCTTTTTTGTAATGATAAAAAACTTACATTTTGATTATTTTATAATTAGATAGTTGTAATTTTGCAATTAGGTACATAACGAAATACGTATGCACCATTTTTTGGGCTGATTTTTGCAAATTATTGTATATCAGTGCTTTATTTTTATAGTTTTTTGCTAATTTGCATTTAGTTAAACGATAATATTTTTATTTTTTTGAAAATATTGGCAAAAAATACAGATTTTGATTAAATAGACATTATGAAACAATTCTTATATTTGCTTTTTATTCCTTTTTTTCTTGGCAATCTCTCTCTAGTATCTGCTCAAGAAACAAGCAATAAGTTTGAAAAAGGAGAAAACGTTCGCATTCCTTCACTTCACAAAGATTCCCTAAAATCTCAAAGACCGATTGAAGACATTAAGCCAAAGGAAGAAGAAAAACCAAAAACTGAAACTAGCAACGCTGGTAAAGTAGATGATGGAAGCTTTTCCGTTTTTAAAGAAGGCTCTATAGTCAATACTAATCCACTCCAAAATGCAATCGGTGAATTAAAGGTAGTTCGTATCTCCGAAGAATTACAAGTTGACTGTGTATGGATAAAAGCTGCCGAATACTATGCTATTTGGGATTCTAAATACCCTAACCCTTACCAAAAAGATGCAGCTCTTTTTAGAGATACCGTACAAATAAACCTTTATAATATAGCTAAAGGCGAACTCTGGTCTGCTCCTCTTGAAACAACCTTACAAACTTCTGTTTTTGGCCCTCGATGGGGACGTTTTCACCAAGGAATTGACCTAAACCTACAAATGGGAGCACCTATTGGTTCTGCATTTGATGGTATTATTCGTATTTCGGGTTTTGATAGAGGATTTGGTAATTATGTGGTCGTCAGACATAAAAACGGAATAGAAACACTCTATGGACACATGAGTGTCCGCAAGGTAGAAGTGGGACAATTAGTAAAAGCTGGGCAAATCATTGGTCTAGGAGGTAGCACAGGCTGGAGTACTGGCCCTCACCTGCACTATGAGACACGCTATGAGGGTAACCCATTTAACCCTGCATTGATGTATGATTTTTCACAGCCTGATCAACTTTTGACAGATAAGTTTGATTTGATGCCTCATCATTTCAGTCACCTAGGCAATAAAATCCGCAAAACGATTAGCCATAAAGTAAATCCCGGAGAGACCCTCTCTATTATTGGAGCAAAATACAATGTCTCTGTAACTTCTCTCGCAAAACTAAATCGCTTAGAGGAAGATACAATCTTAAAAGTAGGACAGACATTGATTATCAAATAGCCGAAAATGACTAAGTTAGACATTCTAGTGTTTGGAGCACACCCCGATGATGCCGAATTAGGTGCTGGAGGTACAATTGCTGCACACATCGCTCAAGGAAAAAAAGTAGGCATGATAGACTTAACCCAAGGTGAGTTAGGCTCTAGAGGCACTCCACAAACCCGAAAAACAGAAGCTGCCGCTGCTAGTGAAATACTAGGCATTACAGTCAGAGAAAACTTAGGACTTCTTGATGGTTTTTTTGAGAATAACCCTAGCAGTCAACTTATTTTAATACAAGCTATTCGAAAATACCAACCTGAGATAGTGCTTGCAAACGCTCCCATAGACAGACACATAGACCACGGACGAGGGGCAGCACTTGCCAAGGATGCATGTTTCTTATCTGGACTAGCCAAAATCTCCACTCAAGATGAAGAAGGCAGAGAACAGACTCATTGGCGACCTAAATCTCTCTATCATTATATCCAAGATTATCACCTTACGCCCTCTCTTGTAGTGGATGTGAGTGAATTTTGGAATAAAAAAATGGACTCCATCAAAGCCTATAGCACTCAATTTTATACCCCCGACCAAGAAGGCCCACAAACGCCTATTTCCTCTCCTGATTTCTTACA
Organism: Cytophagales bacterium; assembly: GCA_038248005.1. GTDB lineage: Bacteria > Bacteroidota > Bacteroidia > Cytophagales > Microscillaceae > JAABSX01. The sequence goes on from JBBRUH010000278.1 coordinate 3,124, forward strand.
TTTTTTAGATGCCCGTGGACGAGAAATGGGCAGAATGATAGGCGTAGAATTTGGGGAAGGATTTATCAAAGCTACCCCCATAGGCACTGATGACCTTTTTAAATTGATGTAATCAGTTTTTAGTTTCAAATATCAGTTTCCGTTTCCTATTGTCGTGCCGTTGGCATCTACTTTATTGTGTAGCATTTTCTAATTCCTATTTCTTTTCTTTTGAAGATTTCTTAAACATTTCCCCTTTTCTGAGAGGGATATTACAGCCAAAAGTGAAGAGTAGTTGCTGTGAGTTGAGGTTGTAATTATATAGTTCATCATAAGGTAGTGTTGTAAATATAATGTTTTCAAATTTTGAAAATCATTGCAAGAGTATCTATATGAGAAAAAAGCATACTGAATCCACCCTTACAAATATAACATTACCATATTTTTTTATTCATATAAATATCTATAATTTATGTTTTTGCATTAGATTATTCATATTAAATTATTATGGATTATAGATTTGAAATTGTTACCCACAAAAAAGCCTACCCTCAAAAGGATAGGCTTATTATAAAATGAGATGATTTTTGATTAGTAACATTTCCAAAATAAACTATTCATTCACTTTGGTTAAAATACTTATTATCAGGATTTTATAAACTTATAACTCATCTTTCACTTAGTTATCTTCTACATACGCTACTTTTTTAGGTGGATTAGCATATTGTATGACTGCTCCTATAAAACTCACAAAAAGCGGATGTGGGTTCTCTACTGTACTCTTTAACTCAGGGTGAAACTGTGTGCCTACAAACCATGGATGATTTTTCAACTCAATAATTTCTACCAGTTTTGATTCAGGGTTAATGCCTGAGCAAAGCATACCTGCTTCTTCAAATTGCTCCAAATACTCGTTATTAAACTCATAACGGTGTCTGTGTCTTTCAAAAATCTCAGGACTTTTATACGCTTCATAGGCTTTGGTATTGCCTTTGAGCTTGCAAGGATAAGAGCCGAGACGCATCGTGCCTCCCATGTTTTTAAGATTTTTCTGACTTTCCATGAGTCCTATCACTGGATGTGGTGTCTGTGGATGTAACTCTGTAGAGGCTGCATTTAAGTTTAGCACATTGCGTGCAAACTCTACACTAGCACATTGCATTCCTAAGCAAATTCCTAAGAAAGGGATTTTTTGCTCACGGGCATACTGGATAGCATGAAGCTTTCCTTCTACTCCTCTATCTCCAAAACCAGGGGCTACCAAGATTCCCTCTAAGCCTTCTAGGAGATACATATTTTTGCCGTGTTCCAGACGCTCAGATTGTATCCATTTTATTTTGACACGGCACTCATGTACTGTACCTGCGTGGATAAAAGATTCGGCTATAGATTTATAAGCATCATGCAATTCTACATATTTACCTACCAAACCGATGGTTACTTCTCTTTGAGGATTTTTGACTTTACGAACAAACTCTTTCCAGCGAGTAAGGTCAGGAGGAGTATCTATAGGCAGACGTAGTTTTTCAAGGACACGCTCATCTAGTTTTTCTGCTTGCATGAGCAGAGGTACATCATAGATAGTTTCGGCATCTAGTGCTTCTATCACTGATTCTTGATCTACATTGCAGAAGAGAGCGAGTTTTTTGCGGACATCTTTTGGGAGTGAATGTTCGGATCTGCAGATAAGAATATCAGGCTGCACACCTGCCTCCGAAAGTTGCTTTACGGAGTGTTGTGAGGGTTTTGTCTTAAGCTCACCTGCTGATTTGAGATAAGGAACTAAGGTAAGATGTAGTACGATGGCATTGCCACTGCCCAAATCCCACTTTGCTTGTCTGACAGCCTCTATGAAAGGAAGTGATTCAATATCTCCTACACAGCCACCAATTTCAGTAATTACGATGTCGTAATTGCCCTTTTCATCTAAGAGCAAAAAATTTCTTTTGATTTCGTCTGTAATATGTGGGATAACTTGTACTGTTTTCCCTAGAAAAGCTCCTTGACGTTCTCTAGTGATGACATTATAGTAGATTCTTCCTGTGGTTACGTTGTTGGCTTGGGAAGTAGGCGTATTCAAAAAACGCTCATAATGCCCCAAGTCAAGATCTGTTTCTGCACCATCATCTGTTACATAGCATTCGCCATGTTCATAGGGATTAAGTGTGCCTGGATCAATATTTAAGTATGGATCAAACTTTTGGATAGATACGGAGAAACCTCTTGCCTGTAAAAGTTTTGCCAACGAAGATGCGATAATGCCTTTGCCTAGTGAGGATGTAACGCCTCCTGTTACAAAAATGTGCTTTGCTTGCGCCATAAGAATATGTAATAATTTTATTAGACCTATGGGATACAAAGTTACGATTTAATCGGCTAACTGCCTAAAAAAATAGAGATTGAAGTAAGATTTTTGGTATAAAGGTTACTCTCTGCGGTCAAGTGCATCTTGTAGTGAGTAGGTATAATTTTTAGCTGACCAGATGTGCCATGGCCAGCCTCTCATACGCACTTTTTTGAGGTCTTTGCGTACTAGCGTAATGGTCGGAAACTTGGCAAAGCATATTCCAGCAAAACTTAATAAGAAAACAGACAAGATAAATCCTATCCAATGAAAAAAGAACCATAGAATCAAAGCAGTGAGCACCAAAAACACAATACCACTGATGGTTTCTTGGTGTGTCTTTATTTCGGCTGAGATGAGGAGTTTAAGGGCTATCTCTGAGGATTCACCCTTTTCAAATAAATCTCTTCCTCTATAAAAAGAAATCCTTTGGTTGGTAATATGTCCAAATTGATTCTTCAAAATAAGATGCTCAGGGCTTTGTTGCTCTAAGGCAGGCTCATTATCTTTGGGAAGAGGTTCACGGTTGTTTTTAAGAGGTTGGATAATCCACTCTACTGTAGGGCTAGGGCGATTGGCTTCTCTTGCAAACTCACTAAATTGCTCTAAGGCTTGCTTAAATTCGCTGATATTCTGAAAACGAGCCGATGGGTTTTTTGCAGTCGCTTTGCTAATGATTTTTTGGATTCGCTCACTGACTTTGGCATAAAATTGACGAGCAGGAGGCAGAGGCTCATTAACGATTTTTTGGCTGATGTCAAATTCAGAAGTTTCTGCGATGTAGGGGTTTTGAGCAGCAACCATCTCAAACAGACATATCCCAAGGCTATAAATATCACTGCGTTGGTCTAGCTCTTGAGCACGTATTTGCTCAGGCGACATATAATAAATCGTACCCATTCGCATCCCTACTTGGGTAAGTTGTTCATCCCCTTTGTCATAGATGTTCTTTGCAATTCCAAAATCCAGCACCTTAATATTCCCTACGGGACTAATCATAATATTGGCTGGCTTTAAATCTCTATGCACCACACCTCTCTGATGTGCATACGCTACAGCATCTAGTATTTTGCTAAAAACCTCTACAGCCCGCACCTCAGGAATAGGTCCAGAAACACTATGAATATAATAATCAAGTGTAATCCCTTCTATGTATTCTAAAATAATATAGACAGATTCATTTGTTTCAATATAATCATAGAGTGCCACTATGCCTGGATGACTAAGATTACTCATCAGGGCAGCTTCTTTTTGGAAACGAGAACGGATGAGTGGGTCTCTAGCAAACTGTGGTTTTAACTCTTTGATAGCCACTTTATGCCCCAATTCTTTGTGCTTGGCAAGATAGACCGTACCCATGCCTCCTTTGCCTAAGACACGCAATACTTGATAATTTGCAAGGGAAGATTGGCTCATTCTTTTTGGCTAAGGCTTGGTTAGGGTTTATTGAAAGACAAAAATACTATTTTTCTGAAATATTAAGTAATTAAGTTAATGGGAGATTAGGTTAATGGGTTATTGATTTAATGGATTATTTTTTTAGTTATTAGTCATTAATCTATCTGTAACTTATTCTCAATTCTAATTTCTCATTCTTCTATCATTCACAATCATATAATTGCCATTCTCATCTTTTTCAAAGAAATCAAGTACCGTTTGTTTTCCTACCTGTAAATGAATGGAAGGAAAGCCCAAAGATTGAGCTGTTTTTACGTTTTCTAGGTTATCATCTATAAAAAGAGTTTCCTCTGCTAGGAGTTGTTCTTCGTGCAATACTTGCTCATAAATATCCTCATCTGGTTTGCGTTTATTCATATCACAAGAGTAATAGACTTTTTTGACCCAGTCTGCAAGAGGATAAATCCGCTCAATTTCTTCTACGTGAATCACATTGGTATTGCTCAAAATAAAAGTAGAATACTGAGTTTTGATATTTTTTAATAAATCTATCCTTTGCTGAGGAATCGTTAGGAGTAGAGCATTCCAAGCATCTTTAATTTGCGTATGGGTGAATTCTTTGTTTAATTGGGCTTTGATACCTTCATTAAACTCTACGATATTGATAAGTCCTTTCTCAAAATCATTAAAAAAAGGTGTCTTAAGAAGATTTTGCTGAATCATCTCTTTATGTTCAGGGGCAAAGTCTGTAAAAGCCTGCATCGTCAATGTTAAGTCAATATCTATAATGACCGCTCCTAAGTCAAAAATGATATTTTTTATCTGCTTCATTTTTATTATTTTAATATTAAAAGAAACTCTTGCAAATCTAAGCTAAAATA
>JBBRUH010000279.1:0-7704 GCA_038248005.1 Cytophagales bacterium
AATGCTTAGTAAGAAATTAGTTTTTAATCAATTGATAATGAGTGTTTTATAAAAATAAATCGAAATTTAGCCTTTCCAAGTTTTAAAACTTGGAAAGTTTATCATCCTATTATACTCCTCGTAAGGTGTCTCTTATACTCCTCGTAAGGTGTCTCACCTACGAGATTTTGGTGTTTGACCAAAATCAAACAAACCAAGCTTAAGACTCAAATTCTTGTTGGAAATATCTGTAAATGATATTTACTTTTATAACAGATTTCTGAATATACTACTTTTTTTTAGTACACAGATTTGACGGATTAAACGGATGAATCACAGATAAAATCTATATTTATTTGTGTGCTAGAGAAGTTAAAGCTGTTTTTGTCATGTACTCAGAACAGATTTAGAACAGACATTTCTAAGGCATCAAACACAGAAAAATTATCTATGCAGACACAGACAACAGCATGAGTTTTTGATTACCCTTCATAAAAAAAAGATTTATTTAAGCCAAAAAAAACCTATTTCCTCTTTAAATTGTTATATTTTTAGATTCAATATTTAACTAAATCTAAAAACAAAATAACATGGATATACAAAAAGTAAAAGTAACCGAAAAAGCATCTGAAATAATCCGCCAACTCAAAGAGCAATATGGCGAACTGATGTTTCATCAAAGCGGTGGATGCTGTGATGGCTCCTCTCCGATGTGTTACGAAAAAGGGGAACTCAGAATAGGCGAGAGAGATATTCTAATGGGTGAAATCGAGGGGTGTGAATTTTATATGGCTTCTTTTCAGTATGAATATTGGAAACACACACAGCTTATCATAGACATCACCGAAGGACGTGGAGCAAGTTTTTCACTTGAGATACCTATGGGGCTAAGATTCGTAACCAAATCTAGGGTATTTAAAGACGATGAACTAGAAGCACTTGGTTTTCTAGCAAAAAAATAAATTATCTGATTTTCTGAGTAATATTTTTAAATAAAGAAATCATTTTTTTATTTAAAAATCTTCATTATCAGACAATTAAAAATTCATAACTCATAACTCATAACTAACGAAGGCTACTCACTCAAAAAATCTTGTAAGATATTTCTCTGTTTTAGGCTTGAGTCTAGTTGCTCAAGCTGTTCTCCTTTGCTAAAATAGACAGTTCGTTCTTTGTCGCCTTGCGAAGTGTATTCTCCTTCGGGAGATAAGACAAGGTAATTATTTTGAGAATCATTGAAATGAACAAAATAGAGTTTGGCTTCATTAGAGTTCAAATCCCAAAGTGTAATCAGCCCATCTGCACCTCCACTTAGTAAATAATTACTCTTGGGAATCTTGGCAAGAGCTTGCACTTCTCCCTGGTGTCCTTGCAGACTTTGGATGATTTTGCCTGCTCTCATGATTTTGACCTCACTGCTTTTTCCTGCTAAGGCAATATCACTACCCATTTCTGTAAAAATAGCTTTTTGAGGTAAAAAACCTTCGGGTGTATAGGTAGCAATCGGCTGACCTGCATTGCTCCAAAGGCGTACTTTAGAGTCATAGCAGACACTAAGCCAGTTGGCTTCGGAAGTTTGTTTGTTTATGCACAAAACAGGGTCAGGATGCGATAATACTTTGATGAGTTTCTTTTGAGTTAAATCCCAGATTTTCACCTTTTTATCGTATCCCGCACTCCAGAGTGTTTTGCTATCTGCACTAAATATCAGCCCATAAACAAATAAATCGTGTGCATTTGTGAGTGTATCTTTGATGGCTAAAGTAGGAATATCTACCAAATAAATGTCTCCCACTCCTGCCATAGCGAGCGTAATCCCGTCAGGGCTAAATGCAAGACTTTGATTAGGAAAAGCTTCTTGCCATTCTTTGATAATTTTGGGCTGTGCAAGGCTGTCTTGTTTGCTAAAATCCCAGATAAGACTTAGACCATCTTCAGCAGTGCTGGCTAGAAGCTGCTGAGAAGGACTAAATACTAAATCGGAAATACTTTTTTTATGTCTTTTAAGAAAATAGCTTTGAGTTGCATTTTTAAGATTCCAGAGTCGGATAGTGCCATCTGCATAGCCACTTGCCATCCAATCACCTTGCTGATTCACTGCCAATGCCTTGACAGGTGAGACATAGCCTTCTAATGATTGTAAAAAACTCCCTGTATCAGTGTCCCATATTTTCAGTTCTGAGATATTGCCACTGTTTTCTCCACCACCACTGATGATTTGTTTGCCTGTTTTGTCAAATACAACTGCTCTCACACGGCTAATATGTCCTTCTAGGTTACGAACTAAAACTTCATTCTGTACATTCCAGTATTTAAGTTCGCTTCTAATATCGCTTCCTCCTGCACTGATGATGTTGAGTCCATTAGGACTAAACCGAGCTTGATATATTTCTGCTTGATGCCCTTCTAAGTCAGTGATTAAGTTTCCAGATATAAAACTCCAGACCTTTAATTCACCTTTATCTTCAAATTTGCTTCCTCCAGCACTTAATACAAGAGAGTCGTTGGGGCTTATCTCTAAATCAAAAACGGGATACTGTGTTTCTGCTAAGACTTTCTCTAATGCACCTGTTTTAAAATCCCATAATTTTATTTTTTGGTCAAGTCCTCCTGAGATTAATTTTTCTCCTTTGCTGTCTAGTGCAAGTGCATAGATGCTTTGTGTGTGTTCACCAAAAGTCCTTTGTAATTTACCACTTGGTATTTCCCAGACTCTAATGACCTTGTCAGAACCTGCACTGAGTAATAGGGAATCATTGGGATGAAAAATAACTGATTTGACGTTGGATTGATGTCCTGTGAGCGTAACTAGCTTTTTGCCAGAGAGGGCATTCCAAAGAATGATTTTGCCATCTGTAGAGCCACTTGCAAGGTATTTACCATCTTTGCTAAAATCTAAGGTTTCTACATCTCCTTCGTGCCCTTTTAAGATAAACCTTTCTAATTTATTTTCTAAATCCCATATTCTTATGTCATTATCGATGCTTCCTGTTGCGAGGTATCGTCCATCTTGGCTGACTGCCATAGCAGAAACTGCCTGTTGATGTCCGATTTGTATGTGAAGTTGGGCTTTGTCTTGAGATTGAGTTACTATCGAGACAAACATCAAAATCAGCCATAAGCTACTTTTTATCTGAATATTCATTAATTTATTTTTGAAACGTGCTTTTTTTGTGTATTTATCTTTTGATTGGTGTTACCATAGTTCTTTACAAAAAACATGCTGAATTTTTATATGGTTGAATTGTTATATGGTTTTATGGTTGAATTGTTATATGGTTGAATTGTTATATGGTTGAATTTTTATATGGTTGAATTGATGTATGGTTGAATTTTTATATGGTTGAATTGATGAGCAATATAAACCTCTAACAATAAAACAATATAGCTATCTTTTGGAAAGTACTCTTCATTTGTATTATATTTACCTTTCATAAATCCAGAGTAAGTGAAAAAAATAAAAATAGATATTCTCATCAGCGAAATAAGCCACGAAGAAGGTACAAAAATGCTTTTTCCTTTGCATTTACCACAGATAGTCCGTCTTAATCAATCACCTACACAGATGGCTGATTTGGTCTATGGTGCTATCCATAAAGATTGGCTACAAAATGGTAATTATGATTTTTTGCTAAAACACTACCTCCCTACCGACATCAATCAAGAAGTATTTAGTATTAAACTAGAAGCTTCTCCCGAAAAACTTTTCCCTGAGTTACACCTTGAATTTGATTTGGTGTATGTGATGAATAAAGAAGGACATCATATTGGATTTATTCCTGCTCTTAATTTAGAGTCTTCTGGCAAAGATTTAGAAGAATTGAAGGTTCACTTAAAAGAAAATATCAAGCTAGAATTTATCCGAAAAAAACGACTTAGTTCTATTAAAAATATCATTGAGATTCAATGGTTCAGAGATTTCAAACTACATCGTATTCCAGTTGATTTCTCTTTTTATACGCTTTCAGAGTTAGACCAAATACAAGAACAAGAGCAACAAGCACTTCTGCCACAAATTGCTCAACATGCTGAGATAAGCACTGAAAGAGTCCTTTTTGGGCTTGAAAAAGAATTTGACCTTATGACTCAAGCTCTCAAAGGTCGCAACCGCAATAGTGTGATAGTGATTAGTAATGCAGGCAAGGGCAAGACGGCACTTGTCCAAGAATTTTGCCGCCAAAAAGAAAAATTTGGCTTGGGCAAAGTAGCTGTTTGGGAGGTATCAGCCGCACAGTTACTACATCGCCTCTCAGGCTTAGGTTCTTGGGAAGAATATTTGGGTGATTTGTGCCGAGAACTACGCAAATCAGGAGATATACTGTATATCAATAATTTTGCAGAACTTTTTGAAGTGGGGCAGTATGTAGGCAATAGTATGTCTATGGGTGATTATCTTCGTGATTATATCTCTAGGGGAGATATTACGCTGATTACTGAATGTACTCCAGAAGCTATTTCTAGAATAGAATTACGCTCTCCAGGGTACATCGGTTTGTTTACAAGTGTAGTGATAGGAGAACTTTCTGATGCTCAGATTCTGCATACTGTAAGCCAAAAAACACAACAATTAGGAGAGGCAAAAGGGACTTTGATAGAAGAAAATGCCATTCAAGAGATATTAAGATTACAAAAGTGGTTTACGCCCTACTCTGAATTACCAGGCAAAACGATTCACTTTTTACATGCTCTCATCTCAGATAAAGAAAGAAGCGAACTCAAAATCATAGATAAAAGCAGCATTCATAAGCGATTTAGCCAAGAAACAGGGATGCCTGAGTTTATGATTAATCCCGATACTGCCTTAGATGTGGAAGTGATGAATACCTTCTTTCAGCAAAATATTTATGGGCAACTAGAAGCTATAGAGACTGTAACAGACTTGCTTATCTCTGTCAAAGTAGCCGTCATTAGGAGAGGCAAACCTTTAGCTTCTTTACTTTTTGTAGGGCCTACGGGAGTGGGCAAGACTGAGATGGCAAAAGTATTGGCGGAGTTCATGTTTGGTAATCGTAATAAAATGATTCGCTTTGATATGAGTGAATATGCTGATTTACAAGGGATTATGCGTCTTACGGGAGATTCTGGTGGAGAGGGTTTACTGACAGCTGCCGTGCGTCAAGCTCCTTTTTCGGTATTGCTCTTTGATGAATTAGAAAAAGTACACCCTGCTTTTTATGATTTACTTTTGCAGATTTTGGGAGAGGGAAGGCTAACCGATGCAAGAGGAAGAGTGGCAGACTTTTGTAGTACCATTATCATTATGACTTCCAACATAGGTGCTAGGTCTTTTCAGTCAGGTTCTATTGGTTTTGGTGATAGTGCCAATACTAGTGCAGGTGCTGCCGAACATTTTAAGACACAAGTCCAAAATTATTTTCGCCCTGAGTTATTTAATCGCTTAGACCGTATCATCGCCTTTGCTCCACTAGACCAAGAGATTGTCCGCAAAATTATAGACCGAGAAATCAGTCTGATACGCAAGAGAGAAGGAATTAAGAATAGAAACCTAAGCCTAGATATTCACAAAGAAGTGCTAGATTACTTGGGGAAAGTAGGCTATGATGCTCGTTATGGAGCTCGTTTTTTGCAAAGAACCCTTCAAGAACAATTGGTGATTCCTCTCTCAAAACACCTCAATACTTATTACTTTGATAATCCACTTAGTATAAAGATAACACTGAAAGATACGGTGATTGAGTTTGAGATTGAGATACTAGAAAAGATAGACCCACTGTATCAAGACATCAGTGAGGAAGGAAATCTAACTCTAATCGGTTTTGAAAGAATCATCACCCAAGCACGCAGAGAAGCTAACACCATAGAAGGTGGAAGTTATTTTGCCAAGCTACAGAGTCAGCTAGACCAACTAGAGCGTAAACGTACTAAACTAAAAAGAACTAAAAAGGAAAGTGATTTTTGGAAGAATGAGCAAGAAAGTAAAAAGTATTTTCTGATTCAAGATTTACAACAAAAATTCCTAAAAGCCTTTGCAGAGATTAGAGAGATGGAGCTTGAAATATTGCTCATTTTACATGGCTTAGACGAGAAAAAAGAAAGTCTTTGGAAGATGTATCAAGCTTGGGAAAGTAATTTTAAAGTCATCAAAAGTCAGCTAGTCTTGCACGAAAACCCCGAGTTTAAAATCTGTACACTTGGGATATATAGTGGAGATAATGGCTTACTTGAATTGGTAAATCTTTATCAAAAGTTTGCTACACGCCTAGAGCTTGGCTTGGTGATGAACCGTGTCTGGCTTAATCAGAATACAAATGAATACGTAAAAGAAGAGTATCATAAAATCGATGTGCCTTCCTATTATTATTTATGTGGGGTAGAGATGCAGTTTAGTGGAGAGAAAATGCCTTATTTATACCTCAAAGGAGAAAGCGGTCCTCATTTTTGGGGGTCTATTCATAGTTCTATTGTGGTAGATATATTGGTAACAAATCAAGATTTGATGACCTTTGAGACACCAGAAGAAGTACATCGAAAAAAGAAAAAAGAGAGTCCTATTAAGAGATGGTATCAAGTCAATTCTTTTTATGACCAACATTATGATTTTCATACGGCTGATATTTCACACATAGAAAGTCTATTGCAGGCATGTGAGGTAGAGTTTCATCAGAATGTAGATTATTATCTGCTTTAACGTACTGTTTTGGTCAAATAGTCAGATAAAATCTTGATAGATTTTGGTGAGACACCAAAACCTTCGCAGGTGGGACACCTTGCAAGGTGATGGGACACCAAAACCTTCGCAGGTGGGACACCTTGCAAGGTGATGGGACACCAAAACCTTCGCAGTTGGGACACCTTGCAAGGTGATGGGACACCAAAACCTTCGCAGGTGGGACACCTTGTAAGGTGATGGGACACCAAAACTTTCGCAGGTAGGACACCTTGCAAGGTGATATATCTTCCAACAAAATTACCAAAATAAAACGCAAGTACTTAGGCTAAGTAGATAGTCAAAATTAGTTTGCACTTTAATCTTGTTATAAAGAATTGGTTATCAATATTTTATTAAGACAACTCATCATTCATAACTCACTTAGGCTCATTTGCTGACAGGAATATGATATTTTAACAACATTTTTTTAAGGTCTTCTGATTTAAAAGGCTTGGTGAGGTAATCATTCATCCCTACTGCAGCTATTTTGGGCTTGGAAGATTCTATGATAGAAGCCGTCAGGGCTATGATTGGAATATTATCAAATACTTTCATTTTTCTGATATTCTCGGTAGTAGTATATCCATCCATTTCGGGCATGTAGATGTCCATAAATATCAGTGCTAGATTTTTTTGAATAGAAGTGTCTTCCAGCATTTCTAAGGCTATTTTACCATTTTCAGCAAAGACTACTTCCAGCCCCCACATTTCTAAAAATCGCCCAGTGATGATTTGGTTAATAGCATTGTCTTCTACCACAAGAATTAATTTTTGGGTTGAGTGCTTTTCATTTGGTAAATTGGTACTATAGATAGTTTCTAAATTTTTTGTTGAACGTGTTTGATTATTTTTTAAGAATGACAAAGTGAAATAAAACTTTGAGCCTTTTTCTTGATAACTTTCTAGTTTGATTTCGCTTTGATGTAACTCTATCAGTTTTTGAGTAATAGTCAATCCCAGCCCCGTACCACCAAATTTACGGGTTGTGTCTGAGTTTGCTTGCTGAAAACTCTCAAAAATAAGTGCTTGCTTATCAATAGGTATTCCTATCCCAG
>JBBRUH010000280.1:0-7704 GCA_038248005.1 Cytophagales bacterium
CCTTGTTCGCCTAATACCAACGCAAATGATCCCGACTGGGATTGACTTGAAGATAGTCCTAATATTTTTAGTTTTATTTTACTCACGGCTAATTACTAGAATTAAGAATGCAAAAAATGACTTATTGTATAAAAATGATAATAGGTGCAAAATTAAATTATTTACAGCTAATTGCTATACTCTATAGCATTCAAACTCATAAAATAATGAATTGTTATGATGATTTAGAAAGGAATAACTTTTGGAAAAGTAATTAATTGGAAAATTTTGAGTGTTTGATTCGTAAATTATCAAAAAATAGCAGCAATTCCTTATAAGTTTTTCACTTCCGAGTATCCTATTAAGTATCAAATATAATCAAAAAAAAGTGTATGCACGTAATTTTCGGCATACACTTTCAAAGTTACAGTATTTTTGGTTTATTTCAAGGCTTTTACTGCTGCCGTAATTTTAGGAAGTATATCAAAAGCATCTCCTACGATTCCATAATCAGCTGCTTTGAAAAAGGGAGCTTCAGGATCTTTATTGATTACTACGATGCACTTAGAAGAACTTACACCAGCCAAATGCTGAATAGCACCTGAGATGCCTACCGCTACATAAAGCTGAGGGCTTACTTTTACGCCAGTCTGTCCTACGTGTTCGTGGTGAGGTCTCCAATCCATATCAGATACAGGCTTAGAGCAGCCAGTAGCAGCATGAAGTGCTTTGGCTAACTCTTCAATGATTCCCCAGTTTTCAGGGCCTTTCAGTCCACGTCCGCCAGAGACTACTAAGTCAGCTTCTGGAAGAAGGATTTCACCTGTGATTTTATCAGTTTTGGTGATGGTTACGCCAAAATCAGCATCACTTAGGGTAGGTGTAAAAGCTTCTACACTAGCTGTAGCCTCTGTTATTTCTGGCGTGATAGCATTCTTTTTAAGAGCTAAAATCTTATTTTCAGATTTTAATTCAGTGATTTGAAATGCTTTGCCAGTATAGACACTTCTTTTTACTTTAAATCCACCTGTTAAATCAGGTAATTCGGTAACATTAGAAGCAAGAGCAGCTTTCATTTTGGCAGCTACACGTGCTGATACGGCATCACCCAAAGAAGATTTTGCCAATACCAAGATATTTGCACCTTCTTTTTCCATAGCTTCTGCCACCGCTTTTGCGTAGGCTTGGATTACACCATTGTCAAGCTTAGCATCGCTTGCGTGAAGTACTTTGGCAGCTCCATAATTTCCTATACTTGGGAGTTTGCTTGCCTCTACATTATTACCCAATACAAGAGCAGTAGCAGTAGTACCTTGTGCTTTGGCAAGGGCTGCACCGTAGGCTACGGCTTCTAAGGAAGTACCTCTAAATTCGCCATCGGCTGATTCTATAAAAACTAATACAGACATATTTTTTTATTTTTAATGTTAATGATAAATATTTTTAGAATATAACTGTTCAGATAAGTATGTTTGAATGAGTTAAATTCTGGTACAAGTATCTTCACTTGTACTTTTAAATAAATTTTCTTTTTAAAGGAAGATTGACTACTGTACTGTTTTGGTTAAATAGTTGGATAAGACCTTGATAGATTTTGATGAGACACCAAAATTTTCGAAGGTGAGACACCTTTCGAGGTGGTATATTTTCCGACAAAATTACCAAAATGAACGCTACAATACTTTTGCTTCCGTTCTTAATAACTCTACCAATTTAGCAGCATCATTTGCATCTATCATCTTGCAAGTACCTTTGGGAGCAGGCATTTCGTAAGCCTCACCAATAGTAAGCACTTCGTCAGTAGAAGGTTCTATTACTTGTAGAGGTTTTTTACGTGCCGACATAATGCCACGCATGTTAGGGATTTTCCATTCTGCAATGGGCTCTTGGCAACCTAGCACTAAAGGTAGAGTAGCTTCTAGATATTCTTTACCACCTTCTATTTCACGAGCTATCTTAGCAGTATTGCCTTCTATGTCTAGCTTCATCACAGGTGAAAGTGAAGGAAGTCCGAGCATTTCGCCTACCATTCCGTGTACTTGTCCACCATTATAATCACTAGATTCACGACCCATTAAGATAAGGTCATAATTTTCTTTCTGAGCAATGGCAGCGATTTGAGAAGCTACAAAATAAGCATCTGTAGGCTCTGCATTGATACGGATAGCATCATCTGCTCCAATAGCTAAAGCCTTGCGGATAGTAACCTCAGTCTCAACAAGACCTACATTAAGGGCAGTTACAGTGCCCCCGATAGCATCTCTTAACTCTACTGCACGTGCAAGAGCATAGTCATCATAGGGTCCAATCACAAATTGTAAACCATCTTTGTTAAGCTTTGTGTTTCCTTCGGTGAAGGTGATTTTGGATGTGGTATCAGGCACATGAGTGATACAAACTAATATTTTCATTTTTTAAAAAATAGGTTAACTTTACCAAATAATTATTGACTACAACTAAATTGTAGCGAAGTTAGATAATATTGGACAAATTTAAAAATAATCTGCATGCATAACAATCGAATAAGCCAATTGTTGTATTTTTTAGAAAAAGAACCGAATGATTCATTTTTACTATATGCACTCGCTATGGAGTATAGCCATACAGACTTAGAGAAATCTTTAGAGTTATATAGACATTTATTAAGTAAACATTCTGAGTATTTGCCTACTTACTATCAAGCTGCAAAGCTGTATGAAGAGCTGGAAGAAAATGAGCAAGCCTTAGAAACCTATCAAAAAGGAATATCTCTTAGTGAAAAACTAAAGGATACACATACTTTGAAAGAACTTCAAAAGGCTTATCAACAATTTTTACAAAACCAAGAAGATTAGTAATAGTTTAAAAATAAAATGGACATTTATTTTTACCAAAATACTCATTATCAATGACTTAATGACTTATAACTAATCTCTTATTTAGTCTCTCATATAGACTTTTATGCCATTCTTGTTGTAATAATATCTTCCACCTTGTTGCCCCATATAGACGGTTTTACCTTTGTAGGTTTCACCAGTTTCTTCTTCTTTGCGGGTTCTGCTAGTTTTTGGTTTTTTTACTTTGGTAGTTGCAACAGAAACTTTCGCAACTTTCTTTCCAGATTTTTTGGAAGTAGGATTGGAGGCAACCTTTAATGCTTTACCCTCACTAGGTTCTTTGACTTTGGCTTGTCCATTAAGAGACGCCTTGTAAGCTTGTTCATTGTAGTCTTCTTCTTCTTCTAAGAGTTCGTTTCTCTTTTGTACTTGTTTATAAACAAAATAACCTGACCCAGCAAAAGTTGCTAAAACGGCTACTGATTTTAGAATGGTAAGGAAGTTAATTTTCATATTTTTTGAATCTATTGTGTGAAAAAAATAACGTTAAAAAATGTAAAGCATATTTTCTTTAAAACTTAGATAAACGCTTTAAGTTTATTTTTTGGACAATCTCTTTGATATATTCTGTATCTTCTTGGTTATTAGCGATGATAGAAATCAATATTCTGTCAGAAACTGCAAGCATAATTTCAGATCTTCGCTCTCTTTTATGATAGATTTCCCAACCTATCATATCCTCTATTTCAAAGCTTCCAGCAAGTTCACGTCTATTATCTATACGCAAGCCACTTCGCCACATGGCGATGGATTGAGCGTGTTGTGTATTGGCTGCATTATAATCTGTCAGTGTAACCCTGAGTTGATTATTACCATCTATGTAGTTTTGTTCTGTGCTAGAAAAGGATGTCCCACTTGCTTGGTAAGGAGAGCCAACAGGCTGACCATTAGGCTGATAGTTATTTATTTTTTTTGGCAAATAACTTTTTAAAGTTTCATCATCTATAGCAATGGTATCTCCTTGTTGATTGCGTTCTTCCCGTTTTTCTTCAATGGTTTCTTCTTCAGATTTTATTTGTTTTTCTAATTCTTCAAAATCTTCTACAGTTTGTAGTTGAGTTAATGAGTCTTGCGATTCTTCCTCATTTTCAGTAGGTAAATCACAAGAAAAAAGAAAAAACAGGAAAGTAAATAAAATTAAAAAGTATCGCATCATATTTTGATAAAGAAGACAAATATAGAGTTTTAGAATATATTATTAGCAAATATAAAATTTCTTCTAAACTTATCTTTACATTGTGAATATTTGTGTGGATTTATGTAGGAAAATGATTTTAAAAAACTAAATTAGATAAATCATTTTAATATAATTTATTTCAGTAGTTTGCTTATTCATCATATTTTATATTTATCATAAAAATTTTGTTTTTGTAATTAAAATGATTTTTTTTGTAATAATCAAACCAAGTATTCCATCAAAAAATAGCCAAAAAATAATCATGAAAAAAAGAATTTATATTATACTCGGTGTTGTCGTCCTACTTTGTATAGTAGGATATTTTATTTGGAATCAAGGAGGAGGAGAGCAAGAAGAAATCTTTGTGAAAGTAAAAAAAGGGGGCTTTAAAATCACTGTAGAAAACTCTGGTGAACTCTACGCCAAAAAATCAGTGGATATCAGAGGGCCAGAAGGCTTGCGTAATGCTCAGATATGGCAAGTAAAAATTGCCAATATCATCCCCGAAGGGCAGCAAGTAAAAGAAGGTGATTTTGTGGCTTCTCTTGACCGCTCAGAGCTGATAGATAAACTTAGAAGCAAACAAGCTGACCTTGACAAAGCCAACTCACAATACACACAAACCAAATTAGATACTACTCTCGAGCTGAGAGAAGCTAGAGATAATATGGTTAATCTTCGTTTTTCACAGCAAGAAAAAAAAATAGAGCTACAACAATCTCAATATGAGCCACCAGCGACTATCAAAAAGGCAGAAATAGATCTTGAGAAATCAGAGAGAGCCTATAGCCAAGCCACGGAAAACTATCTTATCAAACAGAGAAAAGCCGTAGCCCGCATGCAAGAAGCGGCTGCCACACTCTCACAATCTCAACAAAGCGTAGATTTTTTACAGAGTTTGTTAGATGAATTTGAGATCACAGCACCCGAAGCAGGCATGGTCATTTATTCTCGTGATTGGGGTGGAGAAAAGAGGAGAGAAGGCTCTAGCATTAGTAGCTGGGACCCTATAGTGGCTACTTTACCTGATATGTCAGTGATGGTATCCAGAACCTATGTAAATGAAGTAGATATTCGCAAAATAAAAACAGGGCAAAAAGTAACCATTGGTTTGGATGCCTTTCCAGAGAAAAAACTCACTGGAAAGGTCATAGAAGTAGCCAATGTAGGCGAACAAAGACCCAAATCAGATGCAAAAGTATTTGAGGTAAATATTGAGATTAATCAGAAAGATACTTTATTGATGCCTTCTATGACTACTAGTAATTTGATACTGACCGAAGCAATTCCTACGGCGTTTTATGTGCCATTAGAAAGCCTTAATACTTTGGGTGATTCGCTTACTTATGTATTCAAAAAAACAACTACAGGCTTGGTCAGACAGCAAGTAAAAGCAGGAAAAGCCAATTCTAACGAAATCCAAATCTTGGCTGGACTGACCGAAGAAGACGAAGTGCTTATCTCTCGTCCTTCTAAGCCTGATTCGTATCGTTTGGTCAAACTTAGCCCTGCCGAGTTAAAAGAAGACAAAGAAAAGCCAAAAACTAAATCTAAAGAAATCACACAGAGGTAAACTAAGAATGGTTTTTTTCAATGAAATAACCATAACTTATTGCATTCAAAGACTATTTCTAAATGATAAAATAAAACCAATCGTTTTTAGCAAAAAAAATATGTGGAACAGATACCTTTCTAACCTTGCTATTGCTTGGAATGCCATTTTAGCCAATAAACTCAGGGCAGCACTGACCACTCTAGGGATTATCTTTGGAGTAGCTGCGGTGATAGCCATGCTTGCTATCGGTAATGGTGCACAGCAAGAAATTTTAACCCAAATCAAGCTAGTGGGTGTCAATAATATCGTGATTACGCCCATCATAGAATCACCAGACCAAAATGAAGAAGGAGAAGACTCAGGAGACTCTAAAAAAGGAAGCTCAAAATTTTCGGGAGGTTTGACCCTTGCAGATGCGCGAAGCATTGCAGAAATCCCTACGGTGATGCAGGTAAGTCCTGAAATAGTGATAGAAACGAATGTAATACACGCAGGCACAGCCCTCAAAACCAAGCTTGTAGGCATAGAACCTGCTTATTTTGATTTGATTGCGTTTAATATAGAACGTGGACGAATGTTTTCTGATAGGAATATAGAATTGGGAGATAGAGTTTGTATTATAGGTCAAGACATCGCAAGTAGGTTCTTTACAGGCAAAAATCCCATAGGTCAGTCTATCAAATGCGAAAATCACTGGCTAGAAGTCGTAGGGGTTTTGGAAAGACGCAATGTATCTGAAAGCACGATTGAGAATCTAGGTATCCGCAACTATGACAGAGATATTTATATCCCAACTCAGACAGCACTTTTACGCTACCGAAATAGAAGCTTAGTCACCAAAAGCCAAATCAAAATAGCTGACCAAGAGCGTCAAGAGCAACAAGAAAACTCAAGCCAAAATAATAAGATTCCCGTAAATTACCATCAACTAGACCGCCTAGTGGTACAAATCTCAGAAACTGAAAAACTCAAAACCTCCCAAGAAATCGTAGCTAGAATGCTCAACCGCCGCCATAACGGCACTATAGACTACCAAATAGAAATCCCTGAACTATTGCTCAAGCAGCAGCAACGCACCAAAAGTATCTTTAATCTCGTGCTTGGAGTCATCGCTGGGATTTCTCTGCTAGTAGGAGGCATTGGGATTATGAATATTATGCTTGCCTCTGTCTTAGAGCGAATCCGTGAGATAGGTCTTCGCCTTGCCATGGGAGCACGAAAAAAGGATATCGTGCTTCAGTTTATGTTTGAGGCCGTTTTGATAAGTCTTTTTGGGGGAATTGCTGGAATTATTCTAGGCGTAGTGATGGCAAGTGTCATTGCCCAGGTAGCTGAGATTCCGACAATTATTTCATTTCTCTCTATTTTTGTATCATTCTTCGTTTCTGCCACAGTAGGGCTTGTCTTCGGGATAGCACCTGCTCGCCGTGCTGCTAAGCAAGATCCCATTACCTCACTAAGGTATGAGTAAAAGTTTTGAATATCCACCAAAGATAGAACCTAAGAACTAAGTGATGAAGAACTGTTATTTGCCCCCTGATACTGTGATATGTTATTGAAATATAAGTCCAGAAGAGTTTATAGAGCAATATGAAGGTGGTACTCGCAAGATTTTGGATACCTTGTATGATATATTGTTGAGTTATCCTGAGATTGATGCCAAGATTTGCTATAAAATTTCTTTTTTCTATCCTAAAACTTGGGTGTGTTACCTCAATCCTCTTTCAGATGCAGGAGTTGAGTTGGCTTTTATCAGAGGAAGTTTACTTTCCAATGAACAAGGTATTCTCAAAAGTAAAAATCGCAAACAAGTTTGTGGGATTGATTTTAGATACTATCAAGATTACTCAATAACCACTATCAGAGAAACTTTGCAAGAAGCTTTTTTACTAATGTGTGTTTTTGTAATCTTGTCGGAAAATATACCACCTCGCAAGGTGTCTCACCTCCGAAAATTTTGGTGTTTCACCAAAATCCATCTCGCAAGGTGTCTCACCTTCGCAAATTTTGGTGTCTCACCAAAATCCACCTCGCAAGGTGTTTCACCTTCGCAAATTTTGGTGTTTCACCAAAATCCACCTCGCAAGGTGTTTCACCTTCGCAAATTTTGGTGTTTC
>JBBRUH010000281.1:0-7703 GCA_038248005.1 Cytophagales bacterium
AATTCAACAACCCAACAATTCAACAATTCAACAATTCAACAACCCAACAATTCAACAACATAAACCACTAAGACCATGCTATTCGAGAAAATCAAAAATCGGCTGCAACAGCTTGATCAGCTTATTGCTCTAAAAGCTACTGGAAAACCAGAAAGCCTTGCACATCGCCTAGGAATATCCAAGAACACTCTTTTCTCAGATATACGAGCCTTACGAGATATGGGTGCACCCATCAAGTATGATAGGTATAGAGAGACTTATTTTTATGAAGAAGATGGAAGAGTAAGGATAGAAGCAGTATTTTGGAAAAAAAGTGAAAAAAAATAATCCAACCCAGTTTTATTGGGTTGGATACATTTAAGTTTGTAATAGCTTATTTATTATTTCACTTAAATTTTTACAAAATTATGAAAAATGTAATTTCTCTTACTTTAACCATCCTATTTGTTTTTGCTATTGTAATTTTATTCAAATCTTGTAATGTTAAAGAAGGTAATCCAGAACCAGAGATTTTGAATGATTTACAAAACAATTCAAATAAGGTAATATTAAAAACTCCTTTTTATTTTGATGATGGAAGTTCACTACCAATAGGTACAATATTAAAACCAGCATTGAGTAAGACAGGAATCAGGTATACTGCCTTTATCTTACCTAAAAATTACAGATTAATAGGCACTACTTCCTCAACATTACAAAATACTAATGTAATGCTTGAAGATGGCGGTATAACATGTACTTGTAGTAAAGGCTCAGGTTGTAGTCCATTTACTGCATCAGGCCCAAATGGTACAATAGAAGGCTGTGCAATAGGTAGTGGATGTACAGAATGTAAAGCAACTAAAAGTGCCATCATTGCTGGCGATATTGTTGATTTCAAAAGTTCTGATATCATTGATTTAGGAATAGGTATTTCTCTTGTGATTGACAAAGCAGAATTAAAGAGTTTGAAATCACCTATTTCTACATTATTTGAAATCCCTTATATTCAGGAAAAACTACAAGAATATGGAAGTGAGTATCAAAATAATCAATTAGACAAAGTAAGGAATGCAAAGCAAATAAGTGATTTACCAAGTGGTTATGCCATGATGCCTGTAAATGTTTATGGAAGAATGGTATTACTACCACTAGAATATGCAAAAATTAAATCAAGTGGTACAATTACAATAGCATTGATGGATAAAGCTGTAAGTGATTTTATTGAAGAAATTATGGAGGATGGTAAAGCATCTTGTAAATGTAACTCTGGAAGTTCTGGTTGCAGTTTAAAGAGTAAATCAATTCCTTTTATAGGTTCAGCAACTTGGTGTGACGCTGGCTCTTGTACTTCTTGTACTTTAAATAATTAAAGTAATGAGCTTACTTCTTCACTACAAGGATAAATATACAAATGATGATTTTAAAGAAAAAAGACACAGGTTTTCTCTTGTATTCTGATTATAAGATGGAGACTTAGATAGATAGTAAACCTTATTCTGAATATAAAAACAACCCTCATGATTTTTGATGGTTGTTTTTGTTTGAATTTAACTTTTACAATTATGAAAATTAAAACAGTACTTAAAGTAGATGAGAAAGGGAATGTTTATATTGCTGGATCAACAATAATTATATATATTATTTCTGTTGTTGTGATTACAGTTTTTGTTTTATTTTATATGCACTACAAAAGAAAAGTAATGCGTGAAGAAGTAGATAGAAAATATGAAAATCATCAAAAAAAGGAATATAAAGAAACAGGTTTTCTTCTGTATTCTGATTATAAGATGGAGACTTAGATAGATAGTAAACCTTATTCTGAATATAAAAACAACCCTCATGATTTTTGATAGCTATTTTTTATAAATTTAACTTTTACAATTATGAAATTTAAAACAGCACTTAAAGTCGGTGATGATGGACATGTTTACATTTCTGCATTCCCAGTTATAGGCATTATTATGTTCGTTTTGCTTATGATTATCTTTACATTTTATGTAGAGTATTCAGTTAAGGAAAAAAATAAAGAAATGGATAAAAAATATGAACAGCATCAAAAAGAGGAAAAAAACCAAGAAACAGGAACTCTGATTTATCCTTATTTTGAAATGAGAGGCTAGGTAAAGTTGCTCTTATCAAAGCTATAAAAAGAGTCAAGTATTGAATAGTACTTGACTTTTTTTTAATTAAAATAACTATGAAAAATATTTATATTCCTCTTTTATTGGCTTTGCTTGCTTTCACTTCCTGCAAACGCATATTGGTAAGCATTATCACAGATAAGTCTATTGATTCAAAAATCAGGGTGTTAGAAAACAAAGAAACAGGTAAAACACTTTGTTTTTTGCCAATGATACACATAGGCAAACCTGAATATTATGAGAGTGTTAGAAAAGTAATAGATTCTTTGCGTCAAGAAGGGTATATTGTGTATTATGAAAGTGTAGGATACGATGAAGAACCAGATTCTTTGACCAGAGATACTATAGATAGAAAAGTAAGAAAGCTAATAGGATTTTACTTTGGCTCATCTTATAAAGACTCCAGCAATAATTCTCTACCAAAAGCAATTACAAATAGTAATTATGAAATGCAAGACTACAAAAAGATAGGAGTCTTAGAAACAGATAAAAAAGTAGATTTAAGCATAGACTCTCTCATCAGAAGGTATGAACAAGATATAAAACCTATCAAGCTTTTGCCTTGTGATTTTGAGACGGATTTATTAGAGAAGTATAAATGTAAAGACAAAGAAAAATATTCAGACCATAGTTTTTATCATACATTTAGAAATGATCACATTACGAGTGAAGTACTCAAAAGTGAGGATAAGAAAATTATGATGGTATATGGTAAATCACATTGGTTTTCGTTTTGGCCTAGATTTAATAAGAATGGATATGAGTTAGTGTATGGGAAGATATAATGTGTAACTTCTGTAAATAAACCTCTACAAAATCACCTGATTAAAAAAACCATTTCTAATTTGCTTTACTTCCCCAGAAGGCAAGCATACTGCCCCTCTAAAAGTGCCACTCACAAAATTGACGGCTCGCTCTGAGAAGATAATCCCTCCCGAAACATTGGTGCAGTTATTAGATTGATAAGCAGTACTGCCTGAGCCAGAAGGAGTGTAGGTAATGCCTATACTTTGGTCAAATACATATTCAATGGCATTTTGATTACCAGAAAAAACCCTTATTTCTAATGTTTCACCTAGTAGATTTCTAGCCAAAATATTGACACTGATAATGCCTGAGCCTGCTGCTGTACCCGAAGCCGTAATATCATTGGACTCCCAAAAAACACCATCTATCTCAAAGCTTACATAGTTGGCATTAGGCCCGATGTTATCCCCACAGCCACTTAAGCCCGTGAGGATGAATAAAAATACTATTCTTATTAGTTTCATTTTTTGCTTTCTTAATCCATTGCCTTTATCAGCAATTCACATACTTCATCTATTTGTTCATACGTGATGATAAGTGGAGGAGCAATCCGCATAGAATTATCACAATACAAAAACCAGTCTGTCAATACACCTAAGCCTAAGGCTCGGTCAATGATTTGTTTTAAGACCTCAAATGACTCAAACTCAGCAGCCATCATTAGCCCTACATGCCTGATTTGTTTTATTTTAGGATGCTTTAATTTTTTGATAAAATACATTGCCTTGTCTTCGGCTTCCTCATAAATCTTGGTTTCGGTCAGTACTTCTAAGCTTGCAAGAGCAGCCGCACAACTGACAGGGTGCCCCCCAAAAGTGGTAAGATGCCCCAAAATAGGTTGGTGTGTAAAGCTTTGCATGATTTCTTTAGAGCTTACAAAAGCCCCAATCGGCATTCCTCCTCCCATACTTTTTGCCAAGAGAAGAATATCAGGCACAACGCCATAATGCTCAAAAGCCCAAAGTTTGCCTGTTCGCCCAAAGCCACTTTGGATTTCATCAAAAATTAAGAGTGTACCTGTTTCATCACATTTTTGACGCAATGCCTTAAAATACTCCGAGCAAGCATGTATCACGCCTGCCTCGCCTTGCACAGGCTCAATGATAACAGCAGCAGTTTGTGTAGTGATTTTTTGGGCTACATCGCTGTAGCTTCCGTAGTGAATATGATTGATGCCTGGCAATAGAGGGCGATAGGCTTGCTTAAATTCCTCCTCGCCCAATGACAAAGCCCCTTGAGTAGAGCCGTGGTATGACTTTCTACAAGCAATAATTTCTATCCTTCCTGTGTATCTTTTGGCGAGTTTCATCGCTCCTTCAGTAGCTTCAGTGCCAGAGTTTACCAGATAAACATTGTTGAGATTTTCGGGTAAAAAGCTAGTCAGTTTTTGAGCAAGTTTATTTTGAGGACTTTGTAATAATTCTCCATAGACCATTAGGTGCATGTATTTATCCACTTGGTCTTTAACAGCTTGCACTACTTTGGGGTGTCTGTGTCCTAGGCTACTCACTGCTATTCCAGAGATAAGATCAGTGTATCGTTTACCTTCGGGACTATAAAAATAAATTCCTTCGGCATATTCTACTTCTACCATGAGAGGTGTATCGCTGGTCTGGGCAAGGTGATTAAGGAATAATTGTCGAGATGAAATCATAGTATTCTTTTGTTAAAATGCCTTTAGCCATGAAATAGTGTAGGGTTTTTACTCAAAGTCTTGTAGTTCTTCGGGTGTCAGCCCCAAAGTTTTGAGTTTGGCTAAAAGCTTATCAGCACGTTGCTTTTCTTGTTCGGCACGTTCTTTTTCTTGTTCAGCACGTTCTTTTTCTTGTTCAGCACGTTCTTTTTCTTGTTCAGCACGTTCTTTTTCTTGAAGAGTTCTTTCTCCACCAGTATAAAGTAAGTTACCTTCTTTGTTGCACCATCTTGCCCAAGGAGCTTTCTCTTGCTCAAAGAGTCCTTCCCAAATCATAATGCCTAGTTGTATTTCGGGCATATATGAGTTTTCTACTTCTATCTTTTCGTACTTTCCCATATTAAGCTCAAAGACATTGAGACTCTCTGTGGAAAGATGCAGATAAGGATCAAGTAATATGTAGTACTTCACACCCATTTGGGCATAGATTTTCATCTTATCTTTACCTTCGTTGCCAATTTTGTTAGAAACAATCTCTGCTACTAGCTCAGGAACTTTACCCACTAGCCAAGTAAAATAGCATTTGTTTTTTTTCTCAAACCAGTCTTTAGGCTTTTTAACATCAAAGCTCAGAAACATATCTGGCACTATGGGAGGCTTGTCCACAGCATAGTAAATCCCCACATTGGCAGAGGCCCAAAAATCTCGCTCTGTCCATTGGTTATTGTGCAAAGGGTCTATGAAAAGTCTTTGCTGAATTTCAGAAAATATATTGTCCACAGGCTCATCATTTTCGGTTTCAAACTGCTCATAATCAGGCTCATCTATCTCATAATAAACAGTATGTGCAAATACTAACTTATTATCCTTATTGGCTACAAGTTTGTATTCTTCTGTAAGTCCTAATTCTTCTATGAGAGAGTGTGTTTCCATAAGTGTTTTTGTAGGATAAATTTAGTTTTATAAAGGTACAAAAAACATGAGAATATAGATACTTTTGCAAACTTTTTTATGTGAAAAAAGCACCTAAAACTTATTAAAAGAAAGTTTGGGTTGGCTATAAATTTATTCTAATCCTTTGATGTCTTCCTATGTGGTGCAAAATTATTCTAGGTTTAGATTTGTTTTGAACATAGGAAACGGTTATTTATAATGGATAATTCTATGCATCGTGAAGATACAAAAGGCAAAACTAAAAAAATGAATAACATCATCATTAAAAATATAACTCAAGAAGAATTCAATGTGCTAGGCATGACCTGCGCTGCTTGTGCTGTCAGTGTAGAGTCTATGCTCAAATCTCAGAAAGGTGTGGAAGATGCTCAAGTGAATCTGATGAATAAGCGTGTGAAAATCTCCTATCATGAAGAAGAAGCTTCCCCTGAATCATTCAAAAAAACGCTTCAAAAAATTGGCTATGAACTTAAAATAGGGAGTGAGCAAGAGGAGGATAATTCCCAAGATTTTGCAAAAGAAGAACTCAGAACACTTCAGAATAAAACCATTATCGCCCTAATATTAGGTTTTTTGGTGATGGGTTTTTCTATGTTTTGGGGGCATGGCTGGGCTTATTCAGAAGAGATTTCTTTGGTATTGAGTTTACCTGTGCTTTTTTGGGCAGGTTTGGGCTTTTTCACAAAGGCAATCAAACAAATCCGATATATGCAAATGGGCATGGATACTCTGGTGGCACTGAGTACGAGCATTGCTTTTGTATTTAGTTTGTTCAATACGTTTTTCCCTTCTTTTTGGCTCAATCAAGGGCTGACTCCACACGTCTATTATGAATCTGCAGTGATGATTATCGCCTTTGTACTTTTGGGAAAATATTTAGAAGAAAGGGCTAAAAATCAAGGAAATACAGCCATTAGGCAGTTAATGGATTTACAACCTAAGCAAGTTAAGGTCATTAGAAATGGAGAAGAAATGATGCTTCCTTTGCGTGAGGTGCAAGAGGCTGATAGGGTACAAGTTCGCCCAGGAGAGCGAATTCCTGTAGATGGTTTGGTCGTCAAAGGAAATTCTTCGGTAGATGAAAGCACACTCACAGGGGAAGCATTGCCTGTAGAGAAAATCCGTAAATCTCCCGTTTTTGCTGGCACGATGAACCAAGACGGTGAACTTTTAATTTTGGCAAAAGAAGTAGGAGAAACCACTAGACTTGGGCAAATTATTCATACTGTGAGAGAAGCCCAAAATAGCAAAGCACCCATTCAGAAAAAAGTAGATGCCATTGCAGCCGTTTTTGTGCCTATAGTCTTGGGCTTGGCATTGCTTACTTTGTTGCTTTGGCTTACTTTGGGAGGGTGGGGGTTATTTAATCAAGCTTTGCTGGCTACGGTCAGCGTCTTGGTAATTGCATGCCCTTGTGCCTTAGGCTTGGCTACTCCTACTGCCCTCACTGTGGGTATTGGGCGAGCTGCGGAGTTAGGCATTTTGATAAAAAATGCCGAACACTTGGAGCGATTTGCACAAATAGATGTGCTTTTGCTAGATAAAACAGGCACGATTACTTCTGGAAAACCCTCTGTTAAAAATCTTTTTTGGGCAGAAGGAGCTACTGAAAAATCTGCCTCTCTACTCTATGCCTTAGAACAAAAATCTGCACATCCACTTGCCCAAGCCGTTTGTGAGCATTTAGAAGAAACACAGAACTCAAGCATAGAATTAGAAGACTTTAAAAATCATTCTGGAAAGGGAATAGAAGGAACTTGGCAAAATGAAAAATACAAAGTAGGAAATGCTTCTTGGGTGATTCAGCCTAATCTTACAATCTCTGATGACTTACAACAACACACGGAAGAACTGAAGTCTAAAGCCAACACGTTGGTTTATTTTGCAAACGCTACGCAGTTATTAGCCATTATTTCCTTAGAAGATACCCTCAAACCCGAAGCCTTAGAAAGCATACAAGCACTCCAAAAAGTAGGTTTAGAAATCGCTGTACTCAGTGGCGACCGTCAGAAAACTGTAGAAGTACTCGCCAAAGAAGTAGGTATCAAGATATTCAAAGGAGATTTATTACCCTCAGACAAGGCTGATTGGGTCAAAAAATACCAAGCAGCAGGCAAAAAAGTAGCTATGGTAGGAGATGGAATCAATGATGCCGAAGCCCTTGCCCTTGCTGAAGTGAGCATTGC
>JBBRUH010000282.1:0-7624 GCA_038248005.1 Cytophagales bacterium
AACTTTGGTAAAGCTCACAGGCTTTTGAGCGAGCTGTCATAAAATACAAGTAAGTATCTTCTAGTTCTATTTCAAACTTTCCATCTTCATCCACAGGAATATATTGTGGTTCTTCTTCTTTCTTATCTTCACGGATTCGCATGATGCTTAGAGAAGCTGAAATTGGTTCTTTTGACTCATAATCTGTGATTTGTCCATAAAGCCTTATATTTTTAACATCACGTTCAAACTCGATATTATCTAATTCATAAATATTCCAGTTGGAGAGATTACTATTTTTGAGGTTGTCATTTCCTAGATAGAGCTTCTTTTGATTTGCTGTAAAAGCAATAGAACTTTCATTAGAAGAAGTACTCCAAGTGTTTATCAAAGTGGGTTTGCTCCAAGTTTGTTTTGCTCCTAAGATTGTTTTGTAGAAGTCTAACCCACCTTTGCCATTTTCATCTTCTGCTGTGAAGATTAAAGTCTTGTTATCTGGCAAAATACATAGACTATACACTTTGTACTGATTAATTTCATTGGGTAATTCTATTGGGTTTGACCAAGTTTTATTAGCATTCATCTCTGCTTTCCAGACTTTACCACAGTAACCTACACCATCTATGCTTTGGTCTAAATTATAGCGGATAAAGTATAAAGTCTTGCCATCAGGACTTAATGAAGGCGAAGCTTCCCAAGCATCTGTATTGATATTAGCGGGTAGTGCTTCTGGGCGATTCCAAGTAGAATCATTATGAGTCATTACCCATATATCAGCCATCTCTGAGGCTTGCTTTTGCCCTGCAAAATACAAGGATGCTCCTGAATAAGTAAAAAAAGGGAATTCTATTACCTCAAAATTCTCTTGTATCGCCAAAGATTTAGGTCTTTGCCAATCTCCAAGGCTATCCTTATAACTCACCACCAAACTGGCATTGATACTAAACCCCCCATTATTGTATCGGTTAGAAGCAAAAATAAGGGTATCTCCTGTAGGACTAATTGCTGGATGAAAATCATTTTCTGGGGTATTGATGACTCGATTAAATTCTTGGAAGTCTTGCCCTAAGCTAGTCTGAGATAGACTCAGTAGAAGAAATAAGAGCCAAATAGAAGTATATTTTAGTTGCATAATGGATAAGTTTAATTGATTGATAAACAAGTATTTACCTTGTATATCTCTAACAAAACTGGAAAATAATAGAAAGGGTAATTTTTTATAATGTAT
The DNA here is from genome assembly GCA_038248005.1 of Cytophagales bacterium. Classification (GTDB taxonomy): domain Bacteria; phylum Bacteroidota; class Bacteroidia; order Cytophagales; family Microscillaceae; genus JAABSX01. The sequence goes on from JBBRUH010000282.1 coordinate 1,208, forward strand.
CAATGCAACCCTTTTAAGAAATCTCTTGTCTGTTATTTGATACTATATGTTATTACTAATTTATGTAGGGAAAGTGGAGAGAAAAAAACAACAAATCATTAACACATACTACCTTGCATTACATAGTTCTTTACATTAAATTTGTATCAACAAACTGTATAACCATACCATAATTTATGTTTCAGATTTTGTTTTATTTTTGTTTTGTTATCACCAAAAACGCTCTCAGACATTCTGAGAGCGTTTTTTGTTTTTAGATAATCTGTCTGTAATGTGCTGACTTATTGGTATTTTTGTTTTCATGTAAAGCATTACCAATGACTGAAATATCAAAAGACACACTTTGGAAAGGAATTATAGAAGACCTCTGTGAAGACTTTCTCCTTTACTTTTTTCCTGAATGGGCAAGCAAAGAAGCTGATTTTAGCAAGGGCTTTCAGTTTTTGGACAAAGAGTTAGATGAGCTTTTTCCAGAAAATGCCGAGCAAAAACGCTATGCTGATAAAATTATCAAGGTTTTTACCAAATCAGGAAAAGAACAATGGATACTTGTACACATAGAAGTACAAGGCTATCAGGATAAAGATTTTGCCAAGAGGATGTTTACCTACTTCTACAGAATCTTAGACCGTTGGAATCAGAATATCATGGCTCTAGCAATTTTCACAGATAATAACCCTAGTTATGTTCCCTCTGAATATGTGTATCAGTATCAAAATACTAAGAATATCTACTCCTTTGATACTTTTAAAATCTTGCACAAAAGCGAAAAAGAACTAAATATCCCTCAGAATCCTTTTAGTATAGTGATGCTGACCACCAAAAAGTCATTAGAAAAAAAGAATCTACAAGACAGTAATCAATTTACTTGGAAGAAAGAATTGGTCTTAGCACTCACTCAACAATATTCAGGAGAAAAAACAAGGAGAATCTTGAATTTTATCCGTTATTATGTTAAATTTAAGAGTGAAATAAGTACTCAAAAATTTGAAACTGAAATACAAACAATCATTAAATATCGTAAAAGTATGGGCATAGAAGAAGCAATTATACAAGAAGTAACCAATAAGGTAACTGAAAGAGTAACTAAAAAAGTAACATCAGAAGTAACTGATAAGGTGACCGAAAAAGTAACATCAGAAGTAACTGAAAAAGTAACATCAGAAGTAACTGAAAAAGTAACATCAGAAGTAACTGAAAAAGTAACATCAGAAGTAACTGAAAAAGTCAGAATGCAAACCAAAATCAATGGTATTCAGAAGGCGTTAGAACGAAATAAACTCACTTTAAAAGAAACAGCAGAAGATTTTGAAGTAAGTCTTGAATTTGTAGAGAAAGTCAAAAATGGGGAAATAAAATAAGTAGCTCCATAGAAGAGAAATCTTTGTTGCAAAAGTAATTTTGTAGCAAAGATTTTTGCAATAGGAAATCATTTTTTTTGTATCATTGTAGTTAGGATAAAGAAAAACAAATAGCCTTTATCTCCTCTATGCAAAAAATTATGACGCAGTCCTTTTTAGATTTATCAGCCGAATATTTAATCAAAACTCATTCTGAGCAATTTGATAAAGTTAATATTATACTACCTACCCGCAGAAGCGGACAAGAGTTAGAAGCACTGCTACTCAGCAAAGGAGCAAAGAAAATACCTGTTATTAGTCACATAGAAGACTTTATCAGCCAAAATACCGAAGGGACAAAGACTAATTCCATTCTCTTGTTATTAGAACTTTTTGATGTTTTTCAACAAGTTGACCCAACTATCCGTCTTGAAAAGTTTACAAGCTGGGGTTATATTTTGTTGAAAGATTTTGACTTGATAGACCGAAACTTGGTAGATGCTAAAAAGCTATTTGCCAATCTAGCAGACATCAAAAACATAGACAAATGGCGAATAGGGGAAGAACACATCACGCCTAAAATTGGGGAGTATTTTCAGCTTTGGGAGAACCTGCAAATAGTTTATGAACGATTTAAAGAAAAACTACAAGAGCAAGAAATGGCTTACTCGGGCATGCTTTATCAGCAACTTGCCGAGAATGCCAAAACTAGACTCGTCCAACATCCTGATTTTGTTCATTTTGTGTTTTTGGGTTTTAATGCCCTTAGCAAGTCCGAAGAGATGATATTCAAGACGCTCTTAGATGCCAAAAAAGCAGAAGTAATCTGGGATGCTGACAGCTATTATATGAAACCCAATGATGAAAATAAAGCAGGATTTTTTCTACGAAAATATAAAAAAAACTGGTCAAATACTCATTGGTTTTTTCAGAGTGAATACCTTGCCCAAAATGCCAAAAACATCACCGTACTCAGCGTAGCCAATGCCAGCATGCAAGGCAAAGTAGCCAACCAACTTATCAAAAATGAGCTAGAAAATAATAAAGAATCTTCTCCACAGCCTACCGCACTTGTGCTAGGAGATGAGCATTTGCTTTTGCCAGTATTGCATTCTCTAGATGAAGAACTGCAAGGTCTGAATATCTGTATGGGGCTTTCTCTCAAAGATTCTGCTCTTTTTAATCTAGTAGATATTTTATTTGAGCAACAGCAGACACTCATTAGAGACAGAAATACGGATGAACTAAAGTTTAATCACCGAAGCATTATCAAGCTTTTTAATCATCCCTTTGTGCGTCAGTTTGAGAAGATTCATTGCCCACCAGAGGAAGAATATGAGAGAAGAAATCTCTTATTGATGCTCACTTATCATATTAACCAACACAATATGATTTTTATAGGGGCAGAAGAGTTACTACAAATCACAGAACACGAAAGCTTTTTAGAAAAAAGAAGAGAAGATGAGCATCTTGATGCTTATTGTGAGCATGCTGTGGGTGTCTTACGTCCTTTATTTGAGGTGCTGTTTCAGCGTTGGAAAAATCCCTTTGAGGCAATAGATGCTTTTAAAAGAATAGCTGAAATGCTGGTCAATGAAGATAATTATTTAGAAAAGGCGTATTTTAAAGAGTTTGACGAGTTATTGGGTTTACTCAAAGGATTTATCTCTCGTCGTGCCAAAGTGATAGACATGCGTACTTTCAAAATCTTTATGTACCAGGCTTTCAGAGAAGCACATTTTGATTTTGATAGTGACCGCAAGGCAAATTTACAGCTCATGGGCATTAATGAAACTCGAAATCTTGATTTTAAGAATGTCATTATCCTTTCAGTAAATGAAACGGTATTGCCCCGTAGCAAGAGAGTCAATTCATTTATCCCGATAGATGTGGCAAAGGCTTTTGAGCTACCCACTTATTCTGAGCAAGATGCCGTGGTGAGTTATCACTTTTATCGCCTACTGCAAAGAGCCGAAAATATCTCTTTGGTCTATGTTTCTCCCTCTGATACTTATGGAGGAAAGGAAAAAAGTAGATTTATCTTGCAATTAGAGAATGACCTTGTCCGCTACAATCCACTGATTAAAATCAAAGAAAAGACGGTTAAATTCAGACCTGCACCAGAGGCAGAAGAGATGGTATTGCTTTTTGAAAAGACAGAAGTAGAGATTGAAAAAATCAAAGAAAACCTTAAAAATGGGCTTTCACCTTCTCATATTAATTCATTTATCAGTTGCTCTTTACAGTATTATTTTAGGCAAATTTCTAAGATTCGCAAAACTAGAGGCGTAGAAGAAACCCTTGGAGCAGATAAGCTTGGTACGCTTGTCCACGAGATTTTAGAGGATATTTTTAGAGAACTTTCACAACCTTCTCATTTCGTAGATGCTCCTGCTCTTGAAAAAGTAATGCCTACTGTGATGGGGCTTGTAGAAGACAAACTAGCTTCTGAGCAGTTTGCGGGCTTTGTGCTTACTGGCTCTAACTACATCGTCAAGGAAGTAGCTACTCAGTATATCCAGCAGTTTTTGAGCCAGCAGATAGAAGAAATCAATACCGTAAATTCACCTTTTGAGATACTTACCCTTGAAAATAAGGACATAGAAGAAGAAATGGGTAAATTTCGCCAACCCATGATAGAAGTAGAGTTTCAGATAGAGGTCAATGACGAAGTAATTCCTATCAAAATACACGGTATTACTGATAGAGTAGATAAATTTGAGGGAGCATTTCGTGTGATTGATTATAAGACAGGCAAGGTAGAAGCAAGACATCTCAAAACGGATGCCTCACAAACCGAAGTCTTGGTACACGACCCTAAGTCTGATAAAATAAGACAGCTTTGGCTCTATAAGTTTATCATCACCAAGCAAATCTTAATGCAGGGAAGTCTTAAAATAGGGCATCATACCCTTGATATTCACTCTCCCTTAAAAGTAGGGATTTATAGCCTAAGAAATCTTGCAGAAGGTTTTCAAGAAATTAAGCCTAGTGCCAAAACAGACTCTATTTTTCCAGAAAACAGCAAGCAATTTGTAGAAGTTTCAGAAAATCTACTTGCTGAGATTGTTGCCAATATGCTTGACCCAGAAAAACCCTTTGAGCAGACAGAAGATTTAAAAATCTGTGAATATTGTGATTTTAAGGGGATTTGTAATAGGTAGGAGGATACAAATTAAATTTATTATCTAAACTCTTACTTTTTAAGGTAGATCTCATCTCTTACATAAGTGTTGTTGAGCCAAAAACAATGCTTTGTATATTCTTTTGTCTTTGTAAATTTCTCTCTTGTAGGTAAAGGGTAAGTGTCTTCTGAGTTACGAGCGTGAGGTCTAACATGAGAAACTGTACTAAATTTTTTATTTGGGAAATTTGTATATCGGATACCATTTTTTATTTCTTTTACGATTTCACCTTTCAGAACAATATCTTGTGTTTTCTTCCAAACTCTTTCTACTTCTAAAAGGTCATTATAAGGCATATTCCAAAACTTCACCTTTTTTAAAATCAAATCCTTATCCTTGAGTTGATAGAAAATAAATAAAAATTTATGGTCTAAAATATCTTTGAAATCAGAATCTTCCCACTCTTCATTCGCAATTTTTTCATACTTGAAAGGCTTGAAAGAAATATCTTCTTTTGGTAAATTATTCTCTTTTAATCTGACTGTTCTTACTTTAATTTCAGCTTTTTTAAACTCCTCAATTTCTTTGTCTAACTCGATTCCTAAAATTACTTTTGTTAAATTGGCGTAAAAGCTTTTAGCTTCTTTATTTATCTTAGCTTTTGTTAAGTCTAAGATTTGGTTTACAGACTTTCCATAATAAGGAGCAAACTTAAGACTTACTATTTCCTCAATAGTTTTATCTTTGGCAACTGTAATTGAGGGAATTAATTTGCCATAAACACCTTTTTCTTCATTTGAGATAGAAGCAATGATATGATTTACATAGCCTTGTTTTAAAGAATAAGCTCTCTTTTTAGCTTGAATACCGTTAAATGGTTGGGATAGGTGAAGTAAGAAGGCTTTCAAGTGCTGTTTTGTGCTTTTGGGCAAAAGTCTCTGTGCACTAAAAATGAAGTATTTCCCATTGAGCAGTGATGCTTTCCAAGCAGATTTTTTCTCCCTCTACCAAAAAAGCTTGGTGTATTTGCCTATACTTTTTGATTTGCAAGGAGTTTAAAAACTTTAATTGTGCTTTGGAAAGTTTGCTCATTGTGTGGGTTTTGGGAAAATTTGTAAAGCAAAGATAATAATAAGCCCTTTAAAGTAATCAAACTTGAGAGCAGAGAACAGTATAATCTTTGATTATAAGAAGGGAATATGTATTTTTGGAGGTAAAGGAATATGAGTTCCATCTTCTCTAAATTGATGATGTGTATTCAAAATAAAAATTAAATTAGAAAAAGAGTAATGACAGAGAAAATAGCAAAGCCATTTTTAAAATGGGCAGGGGGAAAAAGTCAGTTGATTAATGATATTGAAAAGTCATTACCTATTCATTTAGTAAACTCTAAGTTTACTTATCTTGAGCCATTCGTAGGAAGTGGAGCAGTTTTATTCTGGATGCTAAATAACTTTCCTAAACTTGAAAAAGCTGTTATCAATGACATCAATGAAGATTTAATAAACACCTATAAAGTCATTACGTCAAAGCCAAAAGAACTTATCTCTATTCTTGAAGTAATACAAGGTGAATTTCACTCTTTAGAGGGTAGTGAAGATGATAAAAAAGTATATTATTACGAAAAGAGAGATTTATACAATACTAGAAAAGAAGAAAAAAGTGGACAGGCAGCTTTATTTATTTTTCTTAATCGAACCTGTTTTAATGGGTTGTATCGTGTTAATAGAAAAAATCTATATAATGTTCCAATGGGAGGTTATAAAAGACCCACAATTTGCGATAAAGTAAATATTTTAGCTGATAGTCAAGCTTTGCAAAAAGTGGAGATTCTTTGTGGAGACTTTAAAAATACATTAGAATATGCAGATGAAGATTCACTATTTTACTTTGATCCTCCTTATAAGCCATTGAATAATACTTCTAGCTTTAACTCTTATGCAAAAGATGAA
>JBBRUH010000283.1:0-7584 GCA_038248005.1 Cytophagales bacterium
AAACCGTTTTGTAAAGAGCTTGTTTCCGAAATATTCATAATTCAAAGTTTTCATTCATACTACCGAACTAAATTAGACAAAAAAGTACAATTATGAGAATATTACTAGATAAAAACAAGTAAGTCCTTTCACTTTTCCCTCTCTATTTCCTGTAAACTTTTATTGTCGTTAGGGAAATTAAAAAACTAAGTCCAAAGATTTGTATTTTATTCTGCGATTAAAGGATCTAAAAATTTATCAGTATCGGAATGGCTCAATCAAAAATATAGTTTAAATTTATGTCAATGAACTTAAATACAAAGCCAACATTACACAGATATTAATTTTATAGTTGCTTGACAGATAGAAAAATCAAAACTTGATAGAAAAAAATGAGGTACTTGCAAAGTTGAGATTTACTGTTCAAATGATTGTTGAAAAAAAGTAGTGGATTTTTTTAAAATCTATTGGTTATCAAGGCTGGACTGAGGCATGTCTTGAAGAATCAAAGAACTAGACCAGCTATTCGCCCTGATTAATAAATCCCAAATCCTTACAGACACCCTAGACGAATATGGCTATGGATTGATGGAAGCCAAATCAATCATTTTTCAAGATACCCTTGATATCAATAGCTGGAAAGCCTTGTAGCCTTCTATACAGATTGAATCTACGTTACACAGATGCCCCCAAGCCTATATACGCTCAATGCCAGATTTAATCGATACAGTGGCACAGCCATCCAAGTCCCGCTTATTCACTGTAACTTCAATAGGCTAAAATCCAAGACCCCTCTTGTTCTGGTCAAGGAGGGTTTGGGATGTCAGTCTATCCCAATACTGCCAATGAAGTACTGACCATAGAAGCAAAAGATGATACTGACTCCAATAAAAGTGCGAATAATCAGCGTTCCTTATGATAAAAATAAATCCTCATTAGACGATGAGTTAGAGCTAATCAATGCTTACCAAGAAGTAGTCTGGAGAGGATAACTTCAAGACGGAAAAACCAAGATAGATACTAAGGACTTACCCGAAGGTACTTACTACCTACGCATGACCCACGAGGGCGAGACCCTCACGAGGCGTATTTTGGTGAAGTATTAAACTTCAAAGTGAAACTTTACTATCCATTCTAACAAAGCAAACAGGTGATGCCCCAAAAGCATCGCCTATTTTTATTTAATGATGAATATCATTTAAAAAATAAAAAATTATCTTTAACTTGTAACTTTATAAATTAAAATCAATGTAATTATGGCTTTAAAAATCAATAGTTTGGGTGGATATATCCACGAATATCAAAAAAGCGTAAATACTCCCGAAAAATTTTGGGCTGAAATAGCAGATAACTTCTACTGGCGGAAGAAATGGGACAAAGTTTTAGAATGGAACTTTGAAGAACCTCGTGTAGAGTGGTTTAAAAATGCTAAATTTAATATTACTGAAAATATCTTTGAGAGAAATCTCTTTACCCATGCCGATAAACCCGCTATCATCTGGGAACCTAACGACCCTAATGAAACTCATGTTACGCTTACTTATAAAGAGCTTTACGATAAAGTCTGCCAGTTCTCGAATGTCCTCAAAAACAAAGGCATCGAGAAGGGAGACAGAGTCATTATTTACATGCCTATGGTGCCCGAAGCAGCCATTGCGATGCTTGCTTGTGCTAGAGTAGGAGCAGTTCATTCCATTGTTTTTGCGGGTTTTTCTTCTAGTGCTTTGGCTGACCGCATCGAAGATTGCCAAGCTAAAATGGTTTTAACTTCTGACGGAAACTTCCGTGGCAATAAAAAAATCCCAGTAAAAGCTGTAGTAGATGAAGCTCTAGAAAAAGCAAGTGGCGTAGAAAATGTCATTGTTTTGCAAAGAACAAAGCAAGAAGTAACCATGACCGCAGGGCGTGATGTTTGGTGGCATGAAGCCTGTGAAGGCGTTTCTACCGAAAATAAAGCCGAAGAAATGGACTCCGAAGACATGCTCTTTATCCTCTATACTTCTGGCTCTACGGGTAAGCCCAAGGGCGTAGTGCATAGCTGTGGAGGTTACATGGTCTATACGGCTTATACTTTCCAAAATGTGTTTCAGTATAATGCTGGAGATATTTACTGGTGTACGGCAGATGTAGGCTGGATTACAGGACACTCTTATATTGTCTATGGCCCATTGGTTTCTGGAGCTACTACGATGATGTTTGAGGGTGTGCCTACTTTCCCCGATGCAGGACGGTTCTGGGAGATAGTCGCAAAGCATAAGGTCAATCAATTTTATACTGCTCCTACTGCTATCCGTGCTTTGCAAGTTTATGGATTAGACCCTGTAATGAAGCATGATTTAAGCTCACTTAAAGTACTTGGCTCGGTGGGCGAACCCATCAATGAGGAAGCTTGGCACTGGTACCATACACACATCGGCAAGGGTAAATGCCCTATCGTAGATACTTGGTGGCAAACGGAGACAGGGGGGATTTTGATTTCTCCTTTGCCCGGAATTACTCCTACTAAACCCTCTTATGCTACCCTGCCATTGCCTGGTGTGCAGCCTGTGATTGTAGATAGTGAAGGCAAAGAACTCACAGGCAATAGTGTAGAAGGTAATCTTTGTATTAAATTTCCTTGGCCTTCTATGATTCGCACCACGTATGGAGACCACGAACGATGCCGTAGTACTTATTTTTCTACCTATCCAGGGATGTATTTTACAGGAGATGGCGTAAAACGTGATGAAGATGGCTACTATCGTATCTTAGGGCGAGTAGATGATGTAATCAATGTCTCAGGGCATAGAATGGGCACTGCAGAAGTAGAAAATGCCATTAATGAGCATCCCCTTGTGGTTGAATCCGCTGTAGTAGGCTACCCCCATGAAATCAAAGGGCAAGGTATTTATGCCTATGTGATTGTTGATACCAATGAAATTAATAATGAGGAGATGCTTACCAAAGAAATTATTATGATAGTCAGCAAAATCATCGGTCCTATAGCCAAACCTGATAAAGTACAGATAGTTAGTGGCTTACCTAAAACACGCTCAGGCAAGATTATGCGGCGTATTTTACGTAAAATAGCTGAAGGAGATGTTTCTAATTTGGGAGATATTAGCACCTTGCTCAATCCCGAAGTAGTAGATGAAATCAAAGCTAAAGCTGGATTGGCCTAAGTAAGAGATAAGTTATGAATGATGAGTTTGTAATTATTCGATAATGAGTAAATCAGACGTGGCACTTTTTTAGTGGAGGTTTTTGATAATTAATAATAAACCATTCTGTCACTCTGGAAGAGCCTGTTAGCAGGTACTTGGTATCACAGAGAGTGTGCATCAGTCTGATTTTGGTTAGATATTTTACGAGGAGGTTAAAAAATACTAGTCTTTCCAAGTCTGTCGGACTTGGAAAGACTAGTATCGAAAACAGAGCATTGACAAGGTGAAATAATTCTTTTTAAGTAGATGGTCAAAATCAGTTTGCATTTTAATATTACTATAAAAAACTGATTATCAGTATTTTAATAGAATAACTCATCACTTAGAGGATAAGAATTTGCACATTCACGTTAGATAATATTTTATTGCCCCTGTGAAGTTAGTTTTGTTAAATCTTGTGCATTCAGTTTAAACAAACAAACCCTAGGAAAACGCCCTGCCACGTATGTAGTACCAGCTACTGCCAACCCTCCATCATCTGTAGTCGTAAAACTTGCCAACTCATAAGGATTAGAAAAGCCTAAATAACGATTGCCAAGTAATACACCTGTTTGTGCATCATACGCCAATAAAATTATTTGCTTGCCACGAGTATCACTTGCATAAAGTAAAACTTCTCTTCCTCCTATATTGATTCTTTTGAGGATGACATGGGCATCAGGGCTAAGTTCTGGAAAAGGATTTCCTACCAAATCTTCACTTGATCTAGGGCTTTCTGGGCTTGCCTCTACTTGAGCTTGTGGCAAGATATAATTTTGCCCAAAACTAAACCTCGAAAGAGCAAAGGTATTGCCTGTAAGATAATGAGCAGCACTAATGCCTGCACCACTATTAACACCCTGCAACACACTAGGGTTTTGGTCAGGGTCAGCATCCAAATCTAACATCACCATTGAAAAAGTATAGTTATAAAAACCATTAAAGAAGACTTGATTGCCTTGTGCCTTGCCGGTCAAGAAAGGAAAAACTTTACCCGTTCTTGTAAAGTGATTAATAATTGGAGCTTCTACGCCTTGCCCTACTCCAATGCTAAAGCTACGGCTTTTGGTGATTACACCATTGAGTGAGAGCTGAGAAATCACTGTTTCGTTGGCATCTTTGTTAAAACTTTGGAGCAAAAAAGCACTTTCTGAAAGCTTAAAGGCGTGAAGCGGATAATAGACTGGGTTGCCCTCATCATCTGCAATAGGCTGTGGAGCAGAAACTTCTCCACTGCTGTTTACTTTGATGAGGTGTGTGATTAAAGTGATTTTGTGCATGCAGAAAAAATAAAACTCATCTCCCACTTGCATCAGGTTATAGACCGAATGGACATAATCACTGGGTAAAATCTCATCTCTTACAAAATTACCTTCATCATCTAATAAAAGCAGATACACTCCAGGAAAACTAGCATCTTCTAGGTTGGTTTCTCCTAAAATAAGATAGCCTCCACTCGAGGTTTGTTTAATATCTATGGGAATATAGGTCTTGTTAAAAGAGGAATTATCATAAATTCGGAGATATTGATCAAGTAATTCTACTTGATTCTCTTTTAAATCACAAGCCGAAACTCCCAACAAAAAGAGGATGGAAAAATAATATATTAACTTATTCATTCTGTTGATTCTAAATATTCTTAAATAATTTGAAAATTCATTGAAGTCATAAATTTAGCAAGCTCTTCAAAATAAAGTACTCATTTATTTTGAGTAAAACCTTCATTATCAGATTATTACAAACTCATAATTTATCACTCATAACTCATCTCTTGCTTAATCTACTGCCTTAAACCCACCAGTACGCAAGAAACGCATCGGGAAAAGACAACTCAATGAAAAAGAAATATTACGAAGTTTGATGTCATCTAGTACATCTCCCACACCTGCCAAGCTATTATTGACATATCGGTTCTGTGCATTGCTGATATTATTCATCCCATGGCGATAGCTTGCATCAAAGGCAAAACGAATATTACCTAAATCATAGCTAAACCCTATTCCTCCTATCAGTCCAAGAGATGATTTGATAAATAAATCTTTTGCCCCTACGATGATTTCTTCGCCTTGAAAATCATTTTGAAAACCAGAGGCAAAATCTCGCCCTGTGATACTTACTGCTTTTTGAGCCTCTATCAAAGTAGCATAATATCCACCAAAAAATACAGTAGGTCTGAAATTCTTTTTTAGAATATCATACTTAAAAATCAAAGGAAACTCTATGTAATCTAGCTTATGGTCTTGTGAATAATTGAGTTCTAGGCTATTTTGAGCATTTTCAGGGTCAAACCATTGGTATTGATTAGAGTATGTAAATCTCTGGCGGCGATAGTTGGGCTGGAAACTTGCTGAAAAACCTCTATAAAAGAAAGTGATTTCTACCCCTGCTTGCACGCCTGGCTCACTAAAATCTTGATAGGTTTTATCATAGAGATTTGGATCAGCATTATCAGTAGAACTAAAAGGTGTATAGCGTTGCTCTGCTACTGCCTGAGTGAGGTTTGCCCCTGCTTTCACACCTAACCACCACTGAATATTCTCAAAAGGGTCTTTACTTTTGCTTTTAGATCGTTTGGCATTGGGTGGCATACGCCTTTTTTGTGCTTGTAATGTCTCAGGATGGAGTAAGCCCAGAAAGCTTAATCCTAAGATGATTAAGATAAATTTCTTCATATAAAAGGTTCTGTTAAAGAATATCTACTCTCAATACAATACAACGTACTCATTTAAAGGCAGTTGAACGTATTTCGGAATGAATTAGGTAATGATTAAATGATGATTAACTTTCTAGTTTTTTGGAGTAACCCTGCATTGATTCTATAAAGATACATCCCTGTTTTTAGATGACCTACTGGAACAGTTACTGCATGTTCTCCAAGCAATGTGGGTTCATTGTTAAGCACTTTTTCTAATACCTTGCCTTGATTATCCAGAATCTCCAGAGTAACATTCGCAGGAGAATTGATATAAAACTTAATGACTGTCTGCTCTCTTGCTGGGTTAGGGTAACAAGGGTAAAGCTTAAATCTATCCGATACAAAATTCTCATTAGAGGTAATGGTATTGGTATTAATCAAAGGAAGTGTCTCACCTCTATTGGGATAATCTCCACGGATAATACTTTCATCCGCCGAACCTTGATCTACCAAACTAGCATCTACCTCAAACCAATCTTTCAGAATAGTAGAATATATCTGACGATAATCATACTGCAACTCTACATTGTTACGGTTAAGGTTAGGGACTGTACCCGATACGCCTGGATTGACTCCTTTGCCAAAAAGAAACATAGGTGCTCCTGTGCCGTGGTCTGTGCCAAAGCTACCATTAGAAAATATCCTTCGCCCAAATTCGGAAGTGGTCATAGAGAGAACTCTTTCTTCTACTCCTCTTGCTTTAAGGTCATCTTGGAAGGCTTTCATTGTAGAAGAAATATGGTATAATAGTGCGGCATGGTTTCCCATCGTAGTATCATAATTAGTAACTTGTGAAGCGTGTGTATCAAACCCTCCTATTTTCACCAAAAATACTTTGGTCTGACAGCCTCCACTTAATAGCTTGGCAATCACCTGTAACTGACCTGCAAGTCGGTTACGGCTGATTCCCGAAGGAGCACTAAAAGGATAAGTTTCTGGATAGACTACATTCGTACTCAACGAATCTCCAATGTCATAGACTTGCTTCAGACGTTCGGCATAATCATCTGATTTTTGCTCAAGGTCTAAAATCCAATTCAGTTCTTTGCCATAGGGTGAGTTATTGAGTGCTTCGGGTGGAAGTCCTCTTGGGTCTGCTCCTTCCAAATCTTCAAAACCTTCAAGCTCTGTTACTAAATCAAAAAACTGATTGGGATTATTGATAGAAATAGAAGTAGGAATTTGGTCTGATTGGTGAAATACAAGAGAAATATCATTGCCAAACTCAAGTGCCAATGGATCTAACATTTCTGTATTCGGAAAATCAGTAGGGTAGATAAGTGGAGCATAGGTTTCTTCTAAAAATCTTCCTATCCATCCTGAGCCTAGATAATCATCTGAACCTCCTCCCATGAGTAAAATATCTTGCCCTCTAAAGTGAGAGCCATTGTTGTTTTCATAAGATACACCTTGCACCACCCTTACCTTTCCTTGGTCATAGAGTTGCTTTACGCCTATCATATCAGGGTGCAAGCCCACTTGGTCAGCGAGTGGAAGGGTAGGGTCAAGGGGAATAAAACTGCGGTTGCTGTTGCGAGCAGGAATGGCAATATTAGGGCGGCGAAAATAATACAAATCATACTCACTCACAGGAATAAGCATATTAAGTCCGTCATTTCCTCCGTGGAGTTGTAAGATAATCAGCACACGGTCATTGGTACTAAGAGAAGCAAGTTTTTGAAGAGGTTTGGTATTGCTCATTACTTGCATCGGGAAGCCATTCAATGC
>JBBRUH010000284.1:0-7574 GCA_038248005.1 Cytophagales bacterium
GGTGTCCCACCTTCGAAAATTTTGGTGTCTCACCAAAATCAACCTCGAAAGGTGTCTCACCTCCGAAAATTTTGGTGTCTCACCAAAATCAACCTCGAAAGGTGTCCCACCTTCTAAAATTTTGGTGTCTCACCAAAATCAAGGTCTTATCCGACCATTTAACCAAAAAAGTATGCTAGTAACTTCTCTAGTGCAAGCGTTGCGAGGCACAGCTTGTGCTAATCTATTCCGAAAAATAATGTTTTTTTTAAAATCTCTAGCACAAGGACGCTTTGATATCCTTGAGCTAGGTGGGGCATCAAAGAATATCTATAAGTAACTGATTATTAATACCTTATGAAATTTAATAATATAAACTATTTTAGAGCATGCACTTAGCTTATCAGTCTGCTTTCAATGGTAGTCCGACTACAACCATATCGTGGTCTTCAAAAACTTTCATAACTTCCTCTTTAGTCGGAGGCGAAGTCCGTTGATGAGTTATGTTAAAAAATGCTTCCATCTTTCCTGCTGGTAAATACGAAACAATCATTTTTCCTTTTTCTGTCAATTGGATAAAAGTGTGTTGAATATTCCTTGGTAGAAAAATAGTATCTCCCGATTTCATTTCATATTTATCGTCACCAACCTGAAATAAGTGTTCGCCTTCAATGACATAAAACCATTCATCTTGAAAAGGATGAATATGCAAAGGTGGGCCACCCTTTGGTGTAAGTCCAGTTTGTTCAAAAACAGCCAAATCGTTTTCAGTATCGCTTCCCGAAATTTTTATATCCAAAATGTTCAGAGTTACGCCTTTCATCTTATAATGCTTACCAAATCTTGCCTCGCCAGCATTTACTTTAAAACCTCTATTCGTCCGCATACCAAATGTCCATTTTGTTGCTTTAGCAATCAGAGAAAGTGGCAGAGAAGCAAGTAGTCTAATAATTAATCCTCTTCTTTTCATTTTCTATAACATTTGTTGCCTACTATGTTCAGTTTTCGGCTTTCTCATTTTAAAAATATGTTTTCTAGAATTCAGAAACATTGAATTTATAATGTCCTTTTCATAACACACAACATCAGTATAAACACAACCCCCTCACATCTATCCCTCTAAATATAAGAATAAACGTTTAAATAAATCTTAACAAAATCAAGATTCAAAAAGAAAAAATCTCAAAAAATTCATAACCTCACATTTCAAACTTAGTTTAGTAACTCAAACAACTAAGAATAGAAATGAATCATACCCAGAGACAAAAAGCTGTAGTGATAGGAGCGGGGATTGCGGGCATAGCTTCGGCAATACGCCTTGCCAATAAAGGTTATCAAGTGAAGGTGTTAGAGGCAAATAATTACCCTGGGGGCAAACTCTCACAGATTGAGCAAAACGGCTATAGATTTGATGCTGGGCCTTCTCTCTTTACGATGCCTCAGTATGTAGATGAACTCTTTAAAATCTCTGGCAAAAACCCAAGAGATTATTTTGAATACAAAAAGCTAGATATTCTCTGTAACTATTTTTATGAAGATGGCACTCGCTTGCATGCCTATGCTGATTTGGATAAATTTACCGAAGAAATTACCCAAAAAACCAATGAAAAACCCGAAAATATCCGTAAATATCTTTCCAAAAGCAAAGAGAAATACGACCTGACTGCGGAGGTTTTTTTGCACAATTCTTTACACAAAATAGGAAATTATTTCACAAAAAGTACAGCCAAGGGTATCTTGGGTTTCCATAAATTAGATACCATGACCACGATGCACCAAGTCAATCAAAAGAGTTTTGAAGATGAGCGAATGGTGCAGTTTTTTGATAGATATGCCACTTACAATGGCTCTGATCCTTACCAAACGCCTGGTACGATGAATATTATCCCTCATCTTGAGTTTGGAGTAGGAGCATTTTTCCCCAAAAACGGGATGTATAGCATCACTCAGAGTCTGGTTTCATTGGCAGAAGATTTAGGCGTAGAGTTTCAGTTTGGAGTGAGAGTGCAAGAGATTTTGCTTCAAAATAAGCAAGTAAACGGAGTACAATACCAAACCTCCGAAGGGCAGACACACACTCTAGAAGCTCAAACAGTAGTGAGTAATATGGACATTGTCAATACCTACCAAAAGCTACTTCCTAACCAAAAACCTCCTCAAAAAATACTCAAACAAACGAAATCTAGTTCGGCAGTGATTTTTTATTGGGGAGTTAAGCAACAATTCAAAGAACTAGATTTACACAATATTTTCTTTAGCAAGGAGTATAAAACAGAATTTGAGTATTTATTTAAGAAGCAAAGCATTTATTCTGACCCTACGGTTTATGTCAATATCAGTTCCAAAGAAAACCCCTCAGATGCCCCACAAGGTTCTGAAAACTGGTTTGTGATGGTCAATGCACCCAATAACCAAGGGCAAGACTGGGATAAACTCATCGCCGAAACCCGAAAAAATGCTCTTCAAAAACTAAGTAGAATACTCAAGACAGACATAGAGTCACTCATAGAGGCGGAGATGCTATTAGACCCTCGCTCCATAGAGCAAAAAACGGCGAGTGTGCAAGGAGCTTTGTATGGCAATAGTTCTAATAATCGTTTCGCCGCTTTTCTAAGACACGCTAATTTTTCTTCCAAGATAAAAAATCTTTACTTTTGCGGTGGAAGTGTGCATCCAGGGGGAGGCATTCCACTTTGTTTGCTCTCAGCCAAGATTGCTACTGATTTAGTGAATGAGGTGAAATAATGGTTAATGGTTAGTTGTCAATGGTTAATTTGTGAGAGTTTGATAGGGTGTGTTTTACTCAAAAAAATAAGATAATTATTCTGATACCTAAAAGTATAAAAAGATGATGAATCAAGAAGAATTTCGTAAAAATGCCCATCAGTTAGTAGATTGGATGGCTGATTATTTTGAAGAAGTAGAAAAATATCCTGTCAAATCTCAGGCACAGCCTAGGGAAATTTACAATCAAATTCCTGAAAGCCCGCCCACTAAAGGAGAGTCATTTGATGTGGTATTTAAGGATTTTTTAGAAAAGATAATTCCTGGGATTACCCACTGGCAACACCCCTCATTTTTGGCGTATTTCCCTGCCAACAATAGTTATCCTTCTGTGCTTGCAGAGATGCTCATGGCTACTTTAGGGGCACAATGTATGAGCTGGGAAACCTCGCCTGCCGCTGCCGAGCTAGAAGAAAAGGTCATGAACTGGCTCAAACAAATG
Organism: Cytophagales bacterium; assembly: GCA_038248005.1. GTDB lineage: Bacteria > Bacteroidota > Bacteroidia > Cytophagales > Microscillaceae > JAABSX01. The sequence goes on from JBBRUH010000284.1 coordinate 3,206, forward strand.
ATGGGTTTACCTATGGATTGGGCTGGGGTTATTCAAGATACTGCCTCCACTGCCACACTCTGTGCCTTGCTCACTGCCCGTGAAAAGTACAGTGATTATCAGATTAATCGAGAGGGTTTTGATACACAGAGATTTAGGGTATATGTTTCTGCTGAGACACATTCTTCCATAGAAAAAGTCGTCAAGATTGCAGGCTTTGGAGCAAATAACCTAGTCAAAATCTCTACGGATGAGAACTTTGCCCTGCGTCCAGAAGTACTTGACAAGGCGATTCAGACAGACATAGCAGCAGGTTATAAGCCACTTTGTGTAGTAGCTACTATAGGTACTACTAGTTCTACGGCTCTAGACCCTTTGCGTCCGATAGGAGAGATTTGTAGGCAATATGATATTTTCCTACACGTAGATGCGGCGTATGCAGGCACGGCAGCACTTTTACCTGAGAAGCAAGCCATGTTAGATGGTTTAGAATTGGCTGATAGTTATCTTTTTAATCCACACAAATGGATGTTTACTAATTTTGATTGTACGGCTTATTTTGTCAAAGACAAGGAGGCACTTTTACGTACTTTTGAGATTTTACCTGAATACCTCAAAACCACTCATGACCAGCAAGTAAATAATTACCGTGATTGGGGAGTGCCTTTGGGAAGGCGTTTCAGGGCTTTGAAGCTGTGGTTTGTCATTCGTGATTTTGGTTTAGAAGGTTTGCAAGCAAAGCTAAGGGAACATCTTAGACTTGCAGAGGGATTCAAGAATGCCCTTGAAGCAAGCCCTAATTTTGAGATACTCGCTCCTGTATCCCTTAATTTGGTGTGTTTTAGATGGGTATCAGACCCAAGCCGTAGCCTAGAAGAACTCAATGCTGATAATGAACAATTACTAAAAGCCCTTAATCAAACAGGCAAAGTTTATCTCACCCACACCAAACTTAATGGAGTCTATACACTGCGAGCCGTTTTCGGTCAGACGTATGTAGGAGAGCAACACGTACAGCAGTTCTTTGATTTGCTGATGGACATGACTGAGCGAATGGGCTAGAAAATCACTGATTATGTGGGCTAAAAATCGTATATTTGTAAAAATAAAAATATTTTTTTATGGATAGATATATTAATCCTTTTACAGATTTTGGCTTCAAGAAAATATTTGGAGAGGAAGCCAATAAAGATTTATTGATAGATTTCCTCAATGAATTGCTTACAGAAAGAGGGAGGATTTCTGAAATCTCTTACCTCAAAAATGAAAATTTAGGAGGCAATACTGCAGACAGAAATGCGATTTTTGACTTGTATTGTCGCAATGAAAAAGGAGAGCGATTTATTGTAGAACTTCAGAAAGCCAAACAAAAGTATTTTAAAGACAGAAGCCTTTATTATTCTACTTTTGCTATTCAAGAGCAAGCCGATAAAGGCGAGCGGGATTTTCAATTACAAGGAGTCTATACCATTTCTATTATGGATTTTAGATTTAGTGATAACCCTATATACCAAGATAAAATCAGGCATGATGTGCAGCTACTAGACAGAGATACCAAAGAGGTGTTTTATGACAAATTGCTGTTCATTTATCTTGAGATGCCTAAGTTTAACAAAAGCATTCACGAACTAGAAACACACTATGATAAATGGCTTTTCTTACTTAAAAATATCTCTAGGCTAGACCGCATGCCCGATAAATTTAAGGAAACTATTTTTACCAAGTTTTTTGAAGTAGCCGAGATTGCTAATTATAATAGAGAGGAAAAAATGGCATACCAAGATAGTTTAAAATATTACAGAGATTTTAAAAATGTAATCGACACGGCTGTTGAAGAAGCGGTGGATATTGCAGTAGAAGAAGCACTAGAGAAAAGAAATATAGAAGTTGTTAAAAACTTTATCTTGGCAGGAGTTTCTGATGAGATTATTATGCTAGGTACAAACCTGAGCCTTGAGCAAATCAAAGCCTTGCGTGAGAAATAAATTTTGTAATTCAGTGATTTAATGTTTTTTTTGAATGAATTAATGGAGAGAGAAGAAAAATCATGAATATCAAGTACTTAAAAAATCATTCAATCAACCTTTATTTCCTTTTTGGAATCTGCTTATTCTTGGTAGGCTCTTGCCAGAGTCCTGAGCCAAAAAGTAATAAATCAGCAACTGAAACAGAATCTTCTAGTGAATTAGAAGCAAAAACTAAAAAGAAAAAGGAAGTCCAACTCCCCTTTATTACCCAAGACAATGTAGAAAAAGTCTTGACCAAATTTGGCAAGGAAAACCCTGAAACGATTGTCATCATCAAAACCAAACTAGGCAATATGAAAATCCGATTGTATGAAGAAACTCCCCTACACAGAGCTAATTTTATACAATTAGTTAAAAGAAATTTTTATAATGGAACTGTCTTTCACAGAGTCGTTAAAGGCATGATTATTCAGGGTGGTAATTTAGACAAGCCTATCATTAAAAGAAAGAAAAAAGCCATTGGTAAATATATGATACCTGCCGAGCTTTTTCCTCAACAATATTATCATAAAAAAGGAGCAATCGCCAGCCCACATCATGATGAAAATAATCCTAACAAGCGTTCTACTTCTTTTGAATTTTATATCGTGCAAGGCACACCCCAACAGCCAAGCATTACTCAAGCCTTGGGCAATCAGAATAAGGTACAATATCTCCCTGCACAGGTTCAGACCTATGCCACAGCAGGAGGGCTTCCTCACTTAGATGGTCTATATACCGTGTTTGGAGAAGTGATAGAAGGGCTTGATGTCATAGATAAAATCGCAGATGTCAGAGTAGATGATAGTGATGATTGGCCCTTAGAGGATATCATCATAGAAATGGAAGTAGTAGAAGAATAAGGCAAAACACTTATATCGGGTAGGTATTTTTAGCCACCCACAAAACGATACGATTATGAAATACACTAAATTTGTAGCCTTACTATTAGAAGATGATGACCACGAAACAGGCTTTATTACAGTTGCACATCACCTGAGAGATGAAGGGATTTTGGAAGAAGAAATGCACAATGAACTTGCCGAAAACCTACAATGGATAGAAGAAAACTTGCCAAAGCGTCCTGACTTTCCTCAAGACCAAGATGACCTCAGCAGTCCCATGTCATGGCTCAAAGAAAGCTCCATAAATCATCTCCAAAAAATGCGAAATATACAGCGTATCTTAGAAGAGAATGACATTTTGGTAGAGATATTTGAAGTAGATACCCCTGGTAAGATTATCTATGAAGATGACTGGCAAGTAGTTGCTTTGCCTTTTGTTAAGTAAGTGAAAATAAATTATTGACTATCAATTATTCTTTATATGTTTCAAGAAGGATTATTCAAAAATCAAGTTGTCCTCGTTACAGGAGGCGGTTCAGGGATTGGCTACGAAATAGCAAGACAATTTCTGAGCTATGGTGCAAAGGTCTGGATAGCCTCACGCAATGAAGAAAAACTTCAAAAAGCAGTAGAAAATCTACAACTGCTAGGTGAGTGTGAGTATGTATGCTTGGATATTCGCAAGCCAGAAACACTCACCAGAGCTACACAAAAAATAAAAGAAAAATCAGGACAATTAGACATTCTAATAAACAATGCAGGCGGTCAATTTCGTGCTCCTGCCGAAGAGATTAGTTTGAAAGGTTGGGATGCGGTCATTCAGAATAACCTGAATGGTACTTGGTATGCTACCAAGACGATGAGCGATGCTTTCTTCATTCCTCAAAAGCAAGGCAAGATTATCAATATCATTGCACAAATGCACAGAGGATTTCCTGGTATGGTGCATACAGGAGCAGCACGAGCAGGAGTAGATAATCTTACCAAAACACTGGCAGTAGAGTGGAGTAAGTTTAAAATTCAAGTAAATTCTGTAGCACCTGGTATTATTCACACCTCTGGTTTGGATACTTATCCAGAAGAAATTCGCCGTGAAACTATAGAAGACTTCCCTAAAAAAATTCCTATGAAGCGTCTTGGTACAGCCGAAGAAATTGCTTATTTAGTGCTTTTTTTAGCAAGTCCTATGGCTTCTTACATTACAGGAGAGACGATTTATGCAGATGGAGGACAGCATCTTTGGGGAGATTTTTGGGAGTTGCCTTAAGCAATACATTCAATTACCTCTAACTTAATCTTCTTAATTCCTTAATGGTTTAAAAGGAGACATTTCTGTAAATTTGAATAACACATTCAATTACCTCTAACTTAATCTTCTTAATTCCTTAATGGTTTAAAAGGAGACATTTCTGTAAATTTGAATAACACATTCAATTACCTCTAAACTTAATCTTCTTAATTTCTTAATGGTTCAAAGAGTTCAAAGTTCAAAGAGGAGACATTTCTGTAAATTTGAATAACACATTCAATTACCTCTAA
>JBBRUH010000285.1:0-7546 GCA_038248005.1 Cytophagales bacterium
ATGACTTTTGTACTTCATATACGCAGGATATAGACCTTTTTGGATTATTTTATTTTTATAACTTTACTAAGCAATGATAGGAGTATCTAATTTTGCAAGAGAAGCGTTGATTTCTTCACTTGTCAATTCGTGTTTCACTATTTTGCCAGCAAAGTAATCTTCATAAGCTTTCATATCAAAATTACCGTGTCCACATAAGTTAAAGAGAATGGTTCTTGAAACGCCTTCTTCTTTGCACTTATTCGCCTCAGCGATTACAGTAGCGATGGCGTGATTTGCCTCAGGAGCTGGGATAATGCCTTCTGCTCTTGCGAAAGTTACACCTGCTTCAAATACTTCTACATTGTCGTGGGCTACTGCTTCTATCAGTTTATCTCTCAATAACTGACTTACAATCACTCCTGCACCGTGGTATCTAAGACCACCTGCGTGGATAGGGGCAGGCACAAACTCATGCCCTAGTGTGTACATAGGCAGGAGGGGAGTCATCCCTACCGAATCTCCAAAATCATATCTAAATACACCTCTAGTGAGTTTAGGGCAAGAAGTAGGCTCACTTGCAATACATCTAATATTTCTGCCTTGCTCTAGGTTTAGCCTCAAAAAAGGAAATGCCAAGCCTGCAAAATTAGACCCACCTCCAAAAGGAGCAATCACAATATCAGGCATATCTCCTGCTTTTTCCATTTGCTTCAAAGCCTCTTGACCTATGATGGTCTGGTGAAGTTTTACGTGGTTAAGTACACTTCCTAAGGCATATTTAGTGTCGTCATTGTTAACAGCTCTTTCTACAGCTTCTGAGATGGCTATGCCAAGCGAGCCTGTAGTATGGGGGTCTTTCTCTAAAATCTTTCTGCCTATTTCAGTAGCATTAGAAGGGGATGGAAATACCTTTGCTCCCCAAGTATTCATCATGACTTTACGGTAAGGCTTATGATCATAAGAGAGACGCACCATATAGACCTCACACTCAATATTAAAATGATTGCAAGCAAAACTCAACGCACTTCCCCACTGACCAGCACCTGTCTCTGTGGTGATTCTTTTGACACCTTCTTGCTTGTTGTAGTAGGCTTGGGCTACGGCAGTATTGGGTTTGTGAGAACCTGCGGGACTTACGCCTTCATATTTATAGTAAATCTTGGCTGGAGTATCTAAGACTTTTTCTAAACCATAGGCTCTGTATAGAGGAGTAGGTCTCCAGATAGAGTAAATATTTCTTACTTCATCAGGGATGTCAATCCATTTTTCAGTACTTACTTCTTGTTTGATTAACTCCATCGGGAATAGAGGAGCAAGGGCTTCTGGTCCAATAGGTTCTTTAGTGCCTGGGTGAAGTGGAGGCAGAGGCTTATTGGGCATATCTGCGATGATATTATACCATTTGTCTGGGATTTCATTTTCGCTGAGTGTGATTTTTCTAATTTTCATGCGATGTTAATTTTAGTGAATGATTTTGAATAAGGACTAAAACTGACTTAAATCAACTAAGGTTTTAGAATTTGTTATGGATAACAAATATAGTATTTTAGTTTTAAAGTAGAAATGAGATTTACCTGCTTTTTTAAGAAAAATTAAGTCTAACCTTTTAATTAAAAAAAGTCTTCCAATTAGGAAGGTCTCGTGTTTCAAGTAATAGAGCTGTTACACACTGGTTATCAATACTTTACTCTTTTTTATAACCATATATGCACATAGAAAACAGAGGGAATTGCTTACGAAAAGCTCCTGTATTAGGCAGTAAAGTTTATCATTCTAAAATTCTCAAATAAAAAATTGACATAAATCATTGAAAATAAAGTTGCATTTAAAACTTGAATGTGCGACTGAAATATGAGTTACTTAATGCAATATAATTTTCTTTCTTCCTCTCAGCTCACCTAGTTGAACTTCTACGATATAAAGACCTCTTGGTAAGTGATGTACTTTTAAAGATTTTTCCCAAGTGAGGGTGTTCTTAGTTTCTTCTATAAAAGGAATGCGATTGCCTTGCATGTCTATTAAAGTTACCTTCAATTGGTCATTTTTAGGATGCTCAAGTTTGAACTGGAGATAATCAGTACTAGGATTAGGAGAGAGAGACAGAGAAGGGTTTAGACTTGTGTCTTCATTGGCAGTAATGCCTATCAGCACTGGATTAGAAGTAGAGGCACAAGGACCAATGCTCGCAATCACATAATACGCTCCTGACTGTGTAGGTATATAAGAATCTTCTGTGGCATCTGGTATCAGTACAAAATCTCTATACCACTCATACGTATCTGCATCACGGACAGAAGCCTGTAAAATACCTCCTGTCAAAGTGAGTTGTAAATTATCAGGAGAACCTAGGACTACTACTAACAACTCATTAATAGAAACAGCGACACAAGCTCCTCCGATTCCTACGGTTACTTCACAGCTATACTGCCCCGTCTCGGAGGCAAAATAGTTAGAAAATACAGCCCCTAGGATATTTTGTCCGTTCTTCCGCCACTGATAACTTGCCCCAAATATGCGTGTATTGATGGTCATAGAAGCCGTTTTACCACCACAGATGATTTCACTTCCGCCATCATCTCTAATAACTACTACCTGAAGGTTACAGACAGAAGCAGCACTCACTATTTCACTAAATTGAGACTCTCCTCCTGAGGTACAGGCTTTGATTCGATAAAAATAAGTAATATTACCTACGATATTAATCGTATCATTATACCTTTTGGTACTGATAAACTCTATACTTACAAACTCAACATGAGGCTGAAAATTATTAGGTAAGCCTACTGAGCGTTCTATTTTAAAAATCACATTAGGGTCAGTAGTATATTCCCATATCAAATCAATCTGCTGAGGTGATACGGAGATAGCTCGTACATCAAAAGGAGGGACAGGCACACCCACACTTGGGTCAGTAGGGGTAGTTACTGTAGCACGATTAGAGAAAGGGGAGTTGCCATTGTTGGAGAAAGCACGAACTCTATATCTGTAGCTTACATTTCCGATGACATCATTGTCTATAAAAGTACGATTACTAATCTCTATGGCTGCTATTTCTACAAACCGCCCATTGGTGAATGGGCTAGATCGCTCTAGTCTAAAACCCAAAGCACCTGTGCCATTATATTCCCAATTGAGAAGTATTTGGTTAAAATTAAGTGCAGCTCCATTAAGATTAAAAGGTGCGTTAGGCACATTAGCAGTCTGAGCACAAGAGACATTGCTATAATCAGAAAAACCAACCATAGCTACTTCAGCTCTTACTCTGTAACAATATTCTACATTTATATTTAAGCCTTGATCTTCAAAGGTAGTCGTATTGGCTGGCAGACTAGCTATTTCTGTAAATGGCCCTGTGAGCCCTAATCGCCTTTCTACTCTATAGCTCGTTTCTATGTTGCTGTTGTCTTCCCAGTTGAGTTCTATTCTGATAATAGAGAGAACAGTAACAGTGAGTGCAGTAGGAGCAGGAGTAGCCAAAGTAGTAGTTAATGTGATGGTATTAGAAGCATCAGAGTTTCCTGCTGTATTGACGGCAAATACACGGTAATGATAAGTGGTAGAGGTAGCTAATCCGTTGATAATTAGTGAATTGGTACTGCTACTTGTCTGGCTGATGATATTGCTAAAAGTAACATCAGTAGCGACTTCTACTTGATACTCATTAACTCCCGAAATAGCTTGCCAGTTCGCTTTGAAGCTTCCTCCCATCACATCACTGGCTGCTGTAGCCACAGGAAAAGGAGGGAGTGTAAACTGAACTCCAGTTAGGGGAGTAGCACTAGTAGCACAGCTATTTTCAGCTTTGATAGAGATAAAGTACTCAGTATTGGGAGCAAGACCTGTTATTAGTTGAATGGTAGTGATAATAGAAATATTATTAAACCCACTTACTACATCCGTAAAATTACTATTACGGGCTATAGTCAGACGATAACCAACAGCTCCTACGACAGCATTCCAGTTAAGGATAAATCCTGTAGTAGTTACATTGCTTGTGGCAAACGAGGTGGGTGCATTGATATTTTCACAAATTAAGAAAGAATTGGAGAGGGGAGAAGTGTTATTATTGCCTGTTGCATTGGTGATGGCTGTAGCTGTAGCAGTTACCTTATATCCATTGCTGACATTTCCTGCACTCAAGGGGAGAGTCCATGTTCCACTCACTACTGAGGCAGTGCCGAGATATATCCTTGCCTCTGGGTCAGTATCTAAAGGAGAACAACTACTGCCATTGTCAGAGAATACTTCTATGGTTTCTCCATTGGAGCAAGTACTACAAGTGCCTGATATAGAAACTGGTGAACCCTGCGTGATTACTGGTGCTACTTTATTACCATTGCCCCCATTTGTTAAGCTAATTTCACTTCCTAAATTACAAAAAATTCCATTCTGAGAGAGCGTATTATTAATAGTATTTGTCCCCTCTATAATAACGCCTTCACTTAAACTGTTTGTAATGATGTTATTGATTATCAAGTTGTTAATAGCATTATTCTGTATTCTGATTCCAACATCATTAGGTAGTGAGGCAATTCCATCTTGCCCAACTCCTATTTTATTATTTTCTATGGTGCAAGTATTAGACCCAGCCCTGATGGATAGACCTATATTTACATTCCCAGAGATGGTATTACCTGATACAGTACAAGATTGAGTATTTGATAAAGTAATTCCTGATTGATTAAGAAGGGCAGTATTCCCTGTGTTATTCGTACCTATGAGGTTATTGGTAATCTGATTTAGGCTACCTCCACTCACAGAAATCGCAGAGCCATTCCCTGAGATGAGGTTATTCTGAATGAGTGCCGCACTAGCTCCGCCTACACTAATTCCTTGACTGGTATTGGCTTCTGCAAAAGTGCCAGATGTGTTAGTTCCTATGAAATTCCCGTCAATGATGGCTTGTAGTGCTCCTGCCCCTATTAATATCCCAGTAGAATTATTAGAGATAAAGCAATCTAATATGGAGACGTTAGATCCATTTATTTGCAGACCAGTATTAAAATTAATAAATCTTAACCCTCTTACTATCACATTATCTGAATCAATATTTAGCCCAATATCATTAGAAACATCGATTAAACTACCACTCAATGTTACAAGACTTGCTGCTGTGCTTCCATCTATGGTTACAGAAGTAGTGAGAGTAGGTAGCTCGGTAGCTAGAAGAATTGTTCCACCACCAGCTACATTAAAATTAATAGTTTTAAGATTGGGGTCGGTATTGGAGTTTTCTATAGCCCAGCGAAGTGAGCCTACACCTGAATCATTGAGGTTGGTAACTGTATAAGGAGGGATAATAGTACCCAAACGGGCATTTGCAGTAAAACCATTTTCATAAGAAATTACGAATCCTGCATCTGAAGCCCTAGTAAGAGAAATACTTTCTGCATTTGCATTAATAAACTCTACTTCAGCACCTATATCAAAAGAACTAGCCAATGCATCCAAAATACGTACATATCCCCTTTGGGTTTGAGCACTATTCACATAAGCTATTCCTAATCTGCTATTGGTGAGGCGTGTTACAGACAAGGAATAGAGATTGATACTAGCAATGGTTTGAGCTGCACTAAAGCCACTAATACTTGTGCCTGTAATATCCCCCAAGCGTCCTCTAATGGCATTGGAAAAATCAGCATCACCATAAAATACAGCCAATCTCGAGCTATTGAGTAAAGTTAGTTTAATATCTGTCAGAGAATTACCTGTATAAAATATACTAGGACTGCCTGCAAAGCTAATCGCACTTCCTGATATATCTAAAAATCTAATTTTGCCATTTACATCATCTTTATATGCCACAGCAATGCGTGTAGGACTAATTGCTACCGCATCAAAATTTTCTGCCTGCCAGTCAATGGCACCAGTTACATCAAAGGTATTGCTTACAGTAAATGGATCAATTGAAAGGTTAATGACCCTTGCCAGAATATCGAAATTACCTGGTAAATCAACAGAACTATACAAGGCTACTATATTATTGGCATCAAGAGTTACAAAGCGTAACTGATTGATATTTTCTGTGTCACTGTTCCCATCTGTAAACATCATAGCTGTACCTAAGGAGATGCTGTTAGTTGCTGTAACAATCCCTTTTCTGATAAAGCCCTCTGAGGAAGAAGGTGCATAGCCAAGTGCAAACTCGGTGTCACTTAGGCGTGCCAAAGTAATATTATTGAAACTTCCAGTAATATTATTTAATAAACCAAAAGTAATCGTAGAACCTGTAATCTCACCTACTCTAAGTGTAATTGTAGTAGAAGTAAGGGATTGTCTAAAAGCTACTACAAATTTAGTATTTGTAAGTGCTATTGAAGTGAGCTGTTGTATGCTTCCCGAAGAAATAGGATTGGCTACTCCAAGTGTAGGAGTAGCTGCGTTGATGCCTTCCTCACGCAGTACTTTAAGCATTAGTTCTGGGTTTTCTGCAAGTCCATGGGCATTATAAGTAAGACTATCATCTTCTAAAGCCCAAGCTTCCCTAGTAAAACTAAATGAACTAAGAAAGAATAGAATATAAAGTAATATTTTTTTCATGAGGATTAGGTATTCTTAATTAAATAGAGGCAGTATGTGATTAGTAGTATTAAATTCTTGATAATCAATGATTTGATAAAAAAATAGATTGCTTTCAAATACTTTAAATTGATTTGACTTGCCGAATTTACACAAATTTTATCTAAATTTAAAAAGTTTTGATGTAAGATTTTTTTAATAGAATGAATGATTTGAATGACCTTTGGAGTGATCTTAATGAATCTTGGAAACGCAATGTAGAATATACAGGTCTTTGGGATAACCTAAACCAAGAGTGGCGGAAGCTTTTTGAGCCTACACAAGCTTGGTGGCAGAGGCTCAGTCCAGAGTGGAAAGTTCTCCTCAAAGCACATATTGGTATCTTCAATGCCCAACAAACACTCAAAGAAGAAGATTACAAAAAAGTAATCAGTTTGCAAAAAATCAATGCTAGTGATAGCAAAATCCCTGACTTAGAGCCTCTCAAAAATTTGAGGTTTTTGCAAGAGATAGACATCAGCAACACCAATATTACCAATCTACAAGCCCTTGCTTCTATCACTAATCTAGTCAGTATCTCTGCTGCCAATACACATATTTCTGATTTAAAGCCTTTGCGAAAACTCAAAAGCCTAAGACATTTAGAAGTCAGCCTTACAGATGTGGATAGCCTTACTTATCTCAGTAAGCTAAGTAATCTTAAAACCCTAAAATGCAATAATACCTATATCAAAAGTCTAACACCTATTTATAGGCTAGAAAAAATACAAGAATTACACTGCGAAAATACTCCTCTTAAAGATAGAACTGTCCGCCGATACCAAAGGCGATTTCCTACGGTGCAAGTAGTCTTTAGATTTCAACCGAAAGTAACTAGGAAAAAATGGCTTTTTTAACAAATAACAGTATTCAACAACTTCAACTAAAACATAGTAAATTATAGTAATAAATAGTATTTTATGCTTATATTTGTGTTATGAAATTATCTGATTATGCAAAAAAGATAGGAGTAACTTATAGAACGGCTCACAATCATTGGAAAAAA
>JBBRUH010000286.1:0-7523 GCA_038248005.1 Cytophagales bacterium
CGTGGTTTGTGTCCTCACAAAACACTACGCCGTTGCCTGTGTCTGCACAGGCGACTCCTCCTGTTGGTCATGTCTTCACGAACTACTCCTTTCCGTGGTTTGTGTCCTCACAAAACACTACGCCGTTGCCTGTGTCTGCACAGGCGACTCCTCCTGTTGGTCATGTCTTCACGAACTACTCCTTTCCGTGGTTTGTGTCCTCACAAAACACTTATAAACTCTAGTTCTTATAATCAATCCAAAACTTTTTCTTAAACTCTAGATAAGTGTTTTTTTCTAGGTGAGAGGCACTGGGTGTTTTATATTTTTTATTCGCCAGAATATCATCAATGGCATAGTGAATCTGTGTAACTCTCCCTCCCAATGCCCTGTTACTCAATATGATGACCGTTCTTTGAGTTTCTAAATTTCGCTCAAAATAATTTCTAAATCCACGATATAAACCATGGTGAAATACAACCTTAGGGTTATGTGTATAGACTTTCCAACCAAAGCCGTAGCCATATTCTTTTTTATCAGATACAGGATGTGCTCTGTAGGCATCTGATTGCGTTTTTTCAGAAATGAGGCGATATTCGTGTAAGCCTCTATCCCATTTTGCAAGGTCAGTAGCAGAGACACAAATACTCTTCTCACCAGCAATTCCATCAAACTCATGAAAATCTAAGGCACTGTATCCTAGTGGGTAAGGATGTGTAAGTTGGTATCCAAAAGCCCTTGCTTTTTCTACGGTTTTTAGGTGAGTTTCTACTTTAAAATAAGATTCTACCTTGACTTCATTCTCACTCACTCTGATGGTATCACAGCAAGTTTTAAGAGTATCTCTAGATATTTTAGTCTCAATATTTTTGGTATTATAGACAAAGGCATTTTTCATGTCTAATGGCTTGAAGATGTTTTTTTGAAGAAAATCAGCAAAAGATTCTCCACTTACCCTCTCCACGATACTTGCCAAAAAAGCATAAGCTGTATTGCTGTAGCTTGCCCTTGTACCAGGTTTGAACTGTAATCCTGGCTTTTTATCACTAAAATATTTAATCAAATCATTGTTGTCAATCAATTTTCCTGTTGGGAAATGTCGCTGGATAGACCAGCCAATTCCAAAATAATCAGGGATACCAGAGTTGTGATTAAGTAGATTGCGGATACTTACATTCTTATAAGGCAATTCAGGGATATATTGAGTAATGGCATCATCATAGTTGAGTTTGCCTTGCTCATACAGCATCATAATACACATTGCTGTAAACTGCTTAGAAACCGAAGCAAGTCTAAAAGAGGTATCAATGGTGAGTGTATCCTTTTTTTCAATATTAGACCAGCCCAATGCTTTTTGATAAATCACTTCACCTTTTTCTATGATCATAACCACGCCATTAAACTGATTCTGGTCATATAATTCTTCCATCACATCATTGATTGACTTGACTTTGGCAGCTCGCTCTATCATTTCCTGAGATTGAGCAATGGCTTGGGTATTATTAGAAATAGGGGCAAAGCTCATATTCTGAGCTTGTACTGCAAGGTGAGAGAGTATTCCTAGACAAATGAAGATATATTTCATAGTATGATGGGTATATTTTGGGTTGATAAAACTAATAATAATAATGGATTGGATTGGTATTGCTTTCACACAAAGATAATTTAAGTGAAGTAAATTTTTTCTCTAATAATTCTCTTAACAAATCTTTTGTGAATTGCTCACTTTCATAATGCCCGATATCTGCAATCATAATCTTTTGCTCGGCATCAAAAAACTCGTGGTATTTAAAATCTGCACTTACAAAGACCTGTGCCTTTTGCTGAATGGCTTTGCCCAGCAGAAAACTACCTACTCCTCCACAGACAGCTACAGTTTCTACTTTTTGCCCTGTAAAATGCGTATGTCGCACCACCGAAACTTGCATTTTTTCTTTGAGATAAGCAAGGAAATCTTTTTCTAGCATAGGTTGAGGAAGCTTTCCGATAGCTCCAGAGCCTATTTCTTGATTTTTATTCTCTAAAGTGTGTAGGTAATAGGCGACTTCTTCATAAGGATGTGCCGTTTGCAAAGCATTGAAAATAGCTCCTTGTAAATGCTTAGGAAAAACTACTTCTATCCTATCCTCTGCCACTTCTTCTAGTTGGTTTGCCTGCCCGATGTGTGGATTAGCCTGTTCACTTGGCTCAAAAGTTCCGATACCCTCCACTCTAAAGCTACAATTTTTATACTCTCCAATTTGACCAGCCCCTGCTTCACCGAGGGCTTTTAGCACGGATTGGGTATCTTTTTTGGGAACAAAAGTACTGAGTTTCATCAAAGTCTGAGGCAGTGGAGAAAGCACTTTAATATCTTCTAAACCTAGTTTTTGGGCTATTTTGGTATTCACGCCTCCTTGCACATTGTCTAGGTTGGTATGAATGTCATAAATCGCAATGTCATTTTTGATAGCCTTTAAGACCGTTTTTTCTATATAATTTTTACCATTGAGTTTTTTTAGACCTTTAAAAATAATAGGGTGATGCGCAATGATAAGATTACAACCCTTTGCAATAGCCTCCTCTACAATCACCTCAATAGCATCTAGGCTAATTAAGATACCCGTAACCTCTGTCTGAGGGTCGCCTATGATTAAGCCTGAGTTATCATAATCAGCTTGATAGCTAATCGGAGCAAATTGTTCTAAATAACGAGTAATTTCTTGAATACTAGGCATCTACAAAAAATATTTGATGAAAAACATTCTTTAAAAGTAGAAAGATATTTTAAATAAAAGAGGAGTTTAAGCAAAAAATGTTCAAAAAATCTGGTTTCATTTCCTTGAACATAAAACTAAACATCAAATATCTAATAAAAAAAAGATTTAGAAGGATTTTTCTCTTTGTTCCTTATTTTCATGATATTCATGTTAAATTTGTCGATATATCTATTGAGTAATTCACTCATCTGGTGTGCTACTCTAAACCCAAAAGCAAAATGACTTATACACAAATATTTGAAGATAAAAGCTTTCAAAAAAGCCTCGCTGAACTGGCTCAACAAGAAGATACAAGTTTAGAAAAAATTCTCAAAGAAGCAGAAAAATGTCTGCGTGAACTTTATACAGTACACCAACCCATTGCAGATATTCTGATGCTACAAGGAGGGCAATATATCTTGTCTCGAGGCTATGACAAAACCATAGATGTAAATCCTGCTGAAATCAAGCAACTTGCCAAGCTGATGCACCGCTATCCTGTTGCTTTTGTGATGACCCACAAGACCTATATAGATATGTTTGTCTTGGCTTTGGTACTCAATAGGTTTGGACTTCCTTTTCCTTACACCTTTGGAGGGATTAATATGAGTTTTATGGGTTTAGGGCAGTTTGCGAGACAGACTGGGGGGATTTTTATTCGCCGTTCTTTTAAAGACAATGAAGTATATAAGCTTACCTTACGTCATTTTATTGCTACTTTGGTCAAAGAGAAATCTCACTTTATGTGGGCAATTGAAGGCACTCGCTCACGCACAGGCAAGCTAGTGTGGCCCAAGATGGGGATTCTGAAATACATTGCCGAAGCAGAGCAAACCTCTAAGCAAGAAGTCAAATATGTCCCTGTTTCTATAGTCTATGACCTCATTCCTGATGTAAAAGAAATGACACAAGAAGGACGTGGAAAAGATAAAAGTCCTGAAAGTCTTTGGTGGTGGATTAATTATTTACGCAATATCAAAGGGAATTTTGGTAAAATTTCTCTTCGCCTAGGTGAGCCACTTCTTGCCAATGAGGAGTATTCTAACCCTATCCCTGGTGATGATGCAGAGAACTCTTCTCCCAAAGCTAACATCTCTCAGTTTGCCTTTGAGATTTCACACCGAATCAATAACATTACTGCCGTTACAACCACTTCACTTGTTTGTACGGCACTTTTGAGTAAATTTTCTCTGAGCAAAAGAGCTTTGGATAGTGATATTGCCAATCTAATGTATCTGATAGAAAATCATAAACCAGATGCACTTGTGGATAGAAGCAAGGCAATTGGCGAAAGTGTGCAAATAGCACTTAATCTATTGGTTAGAGATAAACTTGTGCAACAGCAAGGAGGTGGGGGACTTAATGCCAAATATACCATTGTAGCTGAGAATCACCTTGCCGCAACTTATTATGCCAATATGTCGGTGCATCACCTCTATCGCAGGGCATTTATAGAACTTGCCTTACTTAAGGTTAGGAATACTCCTGCAACAGAGCGTACTTTTCATTTTTGGAAAGAAATCATGCAGTTAAGAGATTTGTTTAAGTTTGAATTTTTCTATTCTGATAAAGCAAGCTTTAGTGATAAAATAGAGGAAGACCTAGCCATGATTGACTCTGACTGGCAAGAAATGCTGGCAAGTGAAGAAACAGATATAGAACTGATTTTAAGAAATCAAGGTATTTTAGTAGCACCCGTAGTGCTTTATACCTATACAGAAGCTTATCGTGTAGTAGCGTATGGCTTACAGAATATGGAGATAGATCTTCCTTTTAATGAGGATGTCTTTGTAAAAGATTGTCTTTTATTGGGAGAAGAACTTCATTGGCAAGGGCGAATCAGAAGAATTGAAGCCGTTTCTAAACCTTTTTTACTCAATGGAGTGCGTCTGGCAGATAATTACCAATTAATTCCTACTTCTGCTAAAAGAAAACAAGATGCCATTCAGAACTTCCTTGACCGCCTGACGGATGTAGTAGAACATATTAGCCTTTTACAAGGAATTACATTGGAAGGCTCACAAGATCCAACTTCGCTTATTCCACTCGACCGTGAGATGGTGCCAGGCTCTAAGACTACAGGGTTAGTGCGTGAAATATTAGAAGGAGAAAAAGGCAAACACATTGCTGCTTTCTTTGACCTTGACCGCACTTTGATTCGAGGTTTCTCAGCAAAAGAATTTTTGCAAGCCCGCATTTTAAGTGGCAAAATGACTACAAGGGAAGTAGTCGGACAGTTTGCTGGTGTATTGGTGTATGCGGCAGGCAATGGCAATTTTGCAGGCTTGGCAGCACTTGGTGCACAAGGCGTAAGAGGAATCAAAGAGCAAGTATTTATAGAAGTAGGTGAAGATGTCTATCTTAAACACCTAGCAGATGAAGTCTATCCAGAGTCAAGAGTACTTGTCTCTGCTCACCTTGCCCAAGGACACAGTGTAGCGATTGTCTCTGCTGCTACCCCTTATCAAGTGAATCCAATAGCAAGAGATTTAGGAATTAAAGATGTCATGTGTACACGCATGGAAGTAGAAAAAGGAACTTTCACAGGTAAAATCATAGAGCCAGCTTGTTGGGGAGATGGCAAAGCCATTCAAGCCACTTTATTTGCTGATAAGAATGATATAGACCTTAATAAAAGCTATTTTTATACAGACAGTGCGGAAGACATGCCTTTGCTAGAGATAGTAGGCAAACCCAGACCTCTTAATCCTGATACCAAACTTTCAGTAGTTGCCTTCCAAAACAACTGGCCTGTGCATCGCTTTGATGATGAGCAACGCCCTAAAGCCACCAATATTATTCGTACAGGCTTAGCGATGGGTAGTTTGTTTCCTGCTGTGATGAGTGGTGCATTTTCGGGTCTATATAACCTTTCTTGGAAAGATGGCATCAACTCTATGACTGCTACTATCGGAGATTTAGGAGCAGCACTGGTAGGTATAAGATTAGTCATCAAAGGAGAAGAAAATCTTTGGAAACACCGCCCAGCAGTATTTGTCTTTAACCATCAAAGCCAAGTAGATTTTTTTATTGCAGCCAAGCTTCTTCGCAAAGACATCTTAGGAGTAGCCAAGAAAGAACTAGAAACGGGATTATATGGATTTATGATGAAAATGGCAGGAGTCGTATTTGTGGATCGTGCAGATAGTGAAAAAGCCATTGAGAGCCTCAAACCTATTGTAGATGCACTACAAGGAGGAATGTCATTGGCTATTTTTCCAGAAGGAACTCGTAGCTATGATTACAAACTAGGTAGATTTAAAAAAGGACCTTTTCATATAGCCATGCAAGCGGGTGTGCCTATAGTGCCGATTGTGATTCGCAATGCCCATGATGTAATGCCTAGAGGAGCTACTTTTGTGCGTCCGTCAGCAGTAGATATTGTTGTATTACCCCCTGTTTCTACCCAAAACTGGAAAATTGAGAATATAGATGAACATGTGCAGGATATACGCCAACTATACCTTGATGAACTTGGGCAAGTGGAGGAAAAAGCCCCCTAAAAGCCTCGAAAGGGGTGTTTTTGTTTCTCTATTGCTACTGAAACTGTTACTTTTGAATATAGTTATAAAGCATTCTCACTTTTTGTCCATTTTTAAAGCCAACTATGTAGGTAGAAGCACCTTTGAGGTTAAGCCAATTAGAAAAATACTTGGCTTCTTGATAATCATAAAACTGCCCCAATAGATATAGATTCAATCTGCCGTCACGGTAAGCACTGAATGAAGGAGAACGATTGGCAAAGCGGTCAAGAGGATGCTGAGTAGCAGCCTGAAACTGAACTTTAAAGAATACTTTTTCAACAATATTTCGGTTTTGTAATCTAAATTCACGGATAGAAGTTTTGAGATTGGCAATGTTTTCTTCGGTTTGGTCAAGTTGGTCAGCTGATACATCATAAGCAGTAAGGAGAGAATCTTTATATGCTTTCACACCCTCAAGTTGCTTTTTTGACTGTTCTTCACGGTTTCTCCAAGCTCTTAAGATGCTAAGGTCTTGTCTAATCTGGATGAGTTCCATTGAAAGGTCTTGTCTTTCTTCTTTACTTAACTTTTGTGCCATGAGAAAAGAAGAAAAACTAAAACAAAAAATAAAAAAAAATGTATATAATTTCATGCTTTAAAGATAGTAAATTTATAAAAAAAACATACTTTCATTTTTTATTGAAAGTTTAGGAACTTAATAGATTTGCCTACGTATATACCTAAAATTAAATTACAATTATGATGAAAATCTCATTGCGTTATATAAAAATGGATCTAGTGATGCAACTCTTCTTACTTGGTTTGAACCTTATTTTAATAGGTGTAGGCGTTTTTTCGTTTTCTTTCTTGTTTTTTGCTTTGTACTTACAGTTTTTTATTGGTGCTTATCAAATGCTATTGAGTGCGTTGCCTCATATTTTGCTCAAAAAAACTATAGCTCCTAGCCTGTATTCTTTTCGTCAATATCATTTCTTTGGTTCTTTAGCATATATTACATTTTTACTTTTGGTAATGCCAAGTGGCTGGTTTGGTGTTTTTTTAGGCGTAGGAATCCCACAAATACTAGCGTATGCCTATCTCTATCTTACTTACCTTGACCATAAATCTAGGATTGATTACCTAGAAAATAGATCAACTATTTTGGCTTACTAGAAAAAATAATTTAGAGATGAGTTATAAATGATGAGTTGTCGTATTAAAGTATTGATAATCAGATTTTTATAATTAGATTAAAATATAAATTAATTGTTAGTGTAAATTTTCCGTTGCAAGGTTATCATATTTAGCGGTAAGTACAGCTATGGCATTAGAGCCTATTGGC
>JBBRUH010000287.1:0-7500 GCA_038248005.1 Cytophagales bacterium
ATCTACTTCTTTCTCTCTAACCTCTACTAGAGAAGATTCAAAATAAGCCTGAATAGTTCCTTCCTTGATTCGGTTTTCTATATCAGGTTTGACCCAATATTTTACATTCTTAGCGATTTCATTTTCTCTAATCACCATCGTAACCTCCGCATGTGCCTTGCGAAAAGTCTCTAAGGCAGCATCTACAGCAGAGTTAGCCGCTCCGACCACCAATATTTTTTGGAAAGCATAAGGGTGTGCTTCATCATAATAATGCTTTACCTTGGGTAGATGCTCTCCTGGAATGCCCATTAAGTTAGGGATGTCATAAAAGCCAGTAGCCAACACGATATTTTCGGCAAAATAAACGTCCTTTTCTGTATAGATTACAAAGTGATTTCCCTCTTTTTGAAGGTTTTCTACTCCTTCATACAATTTTAAATCAAGCTCCCAAGCAGAAGCTAGACGGCGATAATAGGTCAGTGCTTCTGAGCGAGTAGGTTTATCTGTATTTGTAATAAAAGGTACTCCTCCTATCTCCAGTCGCTCAGAGGTAGAGAAGAAGTGCATATTTTTTGGATAATTATAGATAGAGTTTACAAGGCAGCCTTTGTCTATAATGGTATAACTCAGACCTGCTTTTTTGGCTTCTATGCCACAAGCCAACCCAATAGGCCCTGCTCCGATAATCAAAACTTGGTAGGTATTCATCATTTATTCAATTTATTAAAAAAATAGAACTTTGCACATCGGTTAAAAGTTTGTTTGCTATGAGAAGTTCTCTCTACCAACCTCCACTAGCACCCCCACCCCCAAAGCTTCCACCTCCATAACTTGATGATGAAGACGAGGATGAAGAAGATGATGATGACCAACTAGAAGAGGAAGAACTACTAGAATAAGAAGATCTACTAGAACTAGAATAAGAGGAGGTAGTGCTAGGCACATACACAGGGATAATGTTAAAATAACTTGATGGAAAGGATTTAACACTAGGAATATCCTCAAGATACAAACGAGATAACTTGGCTTCTTTGCTATCCTTGTCTAGTTTTAAGGCATGTTCTAGCTCTTTTCCAAGACTTTTTTGTTTTTGGCTAATGCTATCAGAAGTATAGCTAGAGCTATATTTGGCAGACATTGAGTTTATAAAATCTCTACTTTCTGTTTCCATATATTCTAAATCATACCCCAAGGTTGCTTTAGGATTATTGGCTATTTTCTCAAAATAGGCGAATGTCTTGGCGTATTTAGTAGCATCTTCTTCTGCTAGAGTTTGTTCTTCACGTTTTTTAAAATACGCAGATTCATCTTCGTAGTATTTCTCTTCTTTTTCTCTGACTGCTTTTAAATATACAGGATTACTAAATAGGCTGTAAAGCTGTGCGTTGAGGCGTTGGAGTTTAATATTACTTTTTTCAGGATAATATTTTGTAGGATTTTCGTGCAATTCCAAAATAGAATTACTTACTTCTTGTAAGGTTTCAAAGCTATTAAGTATTGATTCGGCAAGAAAATTTCCAGTGAGTTCTTCTTTATGACTGTCTAGGTTACGTGTTTTGTAATGATAAGTATGCAAGTCTAGCCAGAATTTTTTGTCTAAGATTACTTCTTTTGTTGATTCATACAGTCTTCTATATTTACTCTCTTTATTTATAAAAACTCGGAAAAAGGCAACCCTTTCTTTTAATTTTTTAAGATTTTCTTCCGAAAAAGGCTCACTCACAAGTCCATTAAAATAAGTTATATCTTCCCCTATCATGTTTTGTAACAGATTAAAATGCCTTCCTAAGAATACGTGTTTGAGTGGGATAATTTCTCTTTGAATGTTGTATAGTTCGGCATCAGGACGTTGTTCGAAGTGATTCTGAGGGTTATTTTGAATAGCCACTATGCTTTGACTCAGTGCCTTAAGTCCTCTTACAGATTTTAGTAATCCGTTGTATTTTTTATGAAAAGAAGCTCTTTGTGCTTCCACTTCATGAGGAAGATAGGTTTCTTTAATAGTTTGCCAAGCCTCTGGATTTAACTTATCTGCTACGCTTTTTTTCCAAGTAATTAAGTCATTTCGCCTACCTTCTATAATTATACAGACGATGCCTATCACTATCGTAATCAGCAAAGCAATCCAGCCAATTTGGCTTTTAGATAGACCCAATAGATTTTTTCCGAGCAACTCCAAAGCAAGTATCAACAGCACCAAACCCAAAGCCCAAAACAATGTCCTACGATTAAAAACAGTAGCTAAGAAGAAAATTCCACCCAAAATATACGCCCAGACTTTGCTTGTAGTCCATACAGGCTCTAGGTCATCAGCCTTAAACTCACCCGATGCCAGTTTCATAATGACATCCACAGCATCATCTACACCTTTATATACATTTCCAGCCCTGAATTCTGGAGTCATGTAATCCTCTATAATCCTCATGGCGACAAGGTCGGGGATAGCTCCTTCTAAGCCATAGCCTACTTCTATGCGTATTTTTCGCTCATCTTTTGCAATAAAAATCAATATACCATTGTCTTTTCCCTTCTGACCTATGCCGAGGGTTTGGGCAATATTGAGAGAAGTCTCTTCTAAATTTTTGCCTTCTAGAGAGGTGACCGTAATGACTGAAATCTGTGTAGAAGTAGAATCTTGATAGGCTTTTATTTTATTTTCTAGTCGAGCTTTCTGATCACTGCTCATCATTCCAGCTTGGTCATTGACGAAGAAAAAAGAGCTAAAATCTACCTTGCCACCACATTGATTTATCAAGAAATTACTAGCTTTGGCATAGCCTTTTTGGGCAGCAATCTGCCAATATTTACAAGCATTGTCATTATCTTTGAGTAAAGAATAAGTAATTCCTAGGTTATAGTAGGTTGTGTTTTCCTCTGGGTATAATTTTAGACTTTGTTCATACTCTTTTTTGGCTAGATTCAGACTATCTAAGCTGAGATACGCAAAACCACGATAAAAATAAATGTCTTCTTTTCGGGCATATTCTATGTCTAGCTTTTCTATTTGGTCTAAAAGAGTAATTGTCTCTTGAAAGCGTGTCAAGTTTTGATAAGCTTGTGCAAGAAGAAAAAGAACTTCTACATTCTTTGATTCGGTTCTTTGAGTAACTTCCAATGCTTCGGCAGCCTCTTGGTATTTCCCTTGAGCAAAGCATACCTTTCCTTTGAGTAAATTAATGGCTACATTTTCAGGATTTTCTTGGAGAAGGGTATTAAGATAAACCTCTGCGGATGAATATTTTTTTTCTTCAAACAGCTTCTGAGCCTCCGCAAGCATTCTTTCATTAGCGTCTTGTGCAAAAGAAAGACCCACAGAAGCCCAAAATATAAAGCCATAAATCAAGCCTTTTTTTAGCATTTTTTGATAGGTTTAGGTAGTCCAATTTTTTCTCTAAAATCTCTTGCCAATTAGGCGAAAAAAAATCATTTGACAAAATAAAACCTTAGATTTTTTGTGGGGATTGTGTGTAGGTTTGGGCTGGAATAGATATAAACTCACCTAGTTCAAGTGTTGTAAAGAACTGCTTGAACTATCCGAAGCATAGGCAAGACACGCATAAATATTCTCTTGGCTAAGTTCTTCATAATCTAGCAGAATATCATCTATACTCATACCAATAGAAAGCCAACACAAAACATCAAAACTGTAATCCTTGTACCTTGATACAAGGCTTCCCAAAACGCTTTTGTGGGTCAATAATAATTCTCGTTTGATAATTCATATTCTAATGTTTAGTTATTCTCTCTTGCGTTTCATTTTGTAGAAATCCAAAGGTGTATCAAATAATTATGTAATATAATCTATTCTCACAAAGCAACAAAATACTTGGCGTTTAAGATAGTATTAACGTTGTGTGTAGTTTGAGTGCAAGGGAAACTACATACTTTTGCAAAACGAAACACCACTATTCAATTGAAAATGACTTTTAATTTAAGGGCTTCCAAATCGAAACATTACTGGAGTTGCTTAAAATCCTAATTCACTAAAGATAGCGTTCAGCTCCTGCTGTTCATTCCTGAAATGTTGCTCAATTACTGGGTGTAGTTGTTTTTTGGTCTTGCTCTTACGTTTAAACGGGTTTTTCCTTTTCTTTTTCTCTGCTGGTATTGGTGCTTGCCCTTGCCTTTTGGCTGAATTAGCGGGATCTGCGGCTGTTTCGAACCCACGAACTGCTCTAGCCGTGTAGTTAAAATGCCCTTCATTGATAGCTGTCTTATCAACACCATCACCCACGGCCGCATCATACGTGGAATCATCCCATTTCGTAATTAGCTCGTTTTTGTCTTTTAATTCTTGTAACTTTTTCTTTACTGCTGTAAGTCTATATACAGCATTCTTGATTGCCGTCTCATCTATATGTTCAGGATCTGTAGATTTTCCTTTTAAGATCTCTTTAAAATCATCTTCACTTAATTTTAATATCTTCTTAGCAGAACTCGCATCTACTCTTTTGATATCAAATTTCATCTTATCTTTTGAGCCTTTGAATTGATCGAGTAATGAATTTTGAGCCATAACGTTTGAACCAGATTTATTTGAAGCAAAAGACATATCGTTATCAATACCTGTAACCTGCCCTGTTTGTCTGTCAATAAAAATATTTCCTAAATGTCTATCTAATTGACCTGTTAAGGCATCCATCAATTGTAGGTCAGCAAGCCCTTTTTGAATCCGTGGGTCTCTAAAATTAAATTCGTTGTGAACTTGTTTACCATCCTTTGCATTTTCCATAGCTTGGGTACCCTTAGCCATCCCTGTAATACCAATATCATTACCATCTGTATCTTTTGAATAAATTTCATGTGCGGTGACACCCATGCCCAGCTTTCTATCCAATCTTGATGAAGCAACCTGACGTGCTAGTAAATTTGGGTCATTTTCAAGCTCACTACCCTTGTCTCCTAAATCTAAATTAGCCGTAGTATCATTACCTTGACCACCCGCTTTTAAACCTTTTTTTGCGAATCCAACTTTAGAACCTGTTTTTCCAATCTTACCTTTTGTGGTTGCTTTATAGACATCACTAGCTGTCCCTGTATTTAAACTTTCTAAAGGAGCATCTAGCTTTTTGTTCTTTCTCTTAAAGGGGTTTACCATTTGAATCGGCGCATAGTTTCCAACAGTTCCTATAGATTGAACTTGTTCTGCATGTGCGGACTTCGTTTGCAATGCTTTTGCCCCCATCACATCAGCCTCACGCTCCAAACCAGCATCATCATTCACATTCACTTCTCCTTTCATCTGCATTGTCGGTTTTACTCGACCTTGCTTTTGCTGCACCACGTGGGCTAACTCATGTGGTAAATGCTGCTCTTGTCCTGATGCTAAATGTATATCTGTTCCCTGTGCATAAGCATGGGCTTGCAGCTGGGTAGGTTTATCAGAGTTATGGTGTACCTTCACATCATCCATTGAAATCCCTGATAGGTTTTCCATACCTGTTTTTAGATTCTCTGGTAAACTCGTATTGTTTTCTTTTTTCTGTATTGGAGAAGTGGGAGATGGGTTATTCGCAGGCTTGTCAAAGAAAGGATTGGTTGCAGGCTTGTCAAAGAAAGGATTGGTTGCAGGCTTGTCAAAGAAAGGATTTTCTTTTTTCTGAGTAACACCTTCACTAAAAGAATTAGAAGAGCTATCAAAAAAAGAATTATGCTTATTGCTTTGTTCCAAATAATGATTTCTTTGATTATCAATAGAGGGTTTGGATATCTGCTCTTTCATGAATTTTGATTTATAACTAGCCTATAGTATAATACAAGTGTAATACATTTACACTTACCTCCAAATATAAAACTAAACTTCTAAATAATCAACAAAAAAAAGTTTTTTTCTTATAATTTATTTCTCCTTCAATGCAAGGAACATACATTTTAAACACATCAAGTAGAAGTAAAGTCGTACAATTAAAATTAGCAATCTCTCTCACTCCTAAATTATCCACCAATTCCCCTTATTTTTGTATCTTAGAAAATAAAGACGATTATACCTCATAGAACGCATGACTACTCCTAGCACTCAATTTCTAGAAGCCATCACACAAAGTTGGCAAGAAAATACCTTTGTGAAGATTACATTAAGCAATTACAAAGGCAGTGAAGAACACCTCAAAAACCTCTATGCCAAGAAAACACGCCTCAAAAATCAGGATAAACTGAGCTTTACCTATCGCTATCAGACCAAAGACATTGTCAAAAACTATGATTTTGAAGAAGGACTTAATCTACTCAAAGAGTATGTGGGTTATCTGAATTTTAGGGTGAATCATCTCTTTACAACCCAAGCTGATTTTCATTTGGAGCATTTTTTATCTAGCAAGGCAGTCTTAAAACAAAGCAAAGCAAGCATCCAAAAGTTACCTCTTACGATGCATGACAAAAAGAAAAAAAGAATCATTCAGCCCGAAGGAAAAGCTTATCTCGCTGCCCTCAAAATCACAGATTCAGCAGGCAAGGTCTATAAAAATGCCCAAGATAAATACCGCCAGATTAATCATTACTTGGAGTTGCTCCGCCCTTTGATAGCTGATTTGCCTCAGCGAACATTGACCAAAATCTATGATATGGGGGCAGGAAAGGGATATTTGACCTTTGCACTTTATGATTACCTCACTCAAAATCTGAAACTCAATGTCCAAATCACAGGCATAGAATACAGAGAAGACTTGGTCAAAGCCAGCAATCAGATAGCCCAACAAGCAGGTTTTGAGCATTTGCATTTTGGGCAAGGTACTATTGAAGAATATCCCATTGAGGAGGCTGATATCCTTATCGCCTTGCATGCCTGTGATACTGCCACAGATGAGGCTATTTTTAGGGGGATTTCTTTGGGAGCTGATTTGATTGTAGTTGCCCCTTGTTGTCATAAACAAATCCGAAGAGAGCTTGAAAAAAACACATTTAGCAATCCTCTTAATTTTATGACCCAACACGGGATATTTTTGGAGCGACACGCTGAGATGCTCACCGATGGAATCAGGGCATTGATATTGGAGTATTTTGGCTATAAAACCAAAGTGATGGAGTTTATCTCCGATGCACACACTCCCAAAAACGTTATGCTCATAGGCTCTAAAAGACCTGCTATGAGTGAAGAAGAAAAATCTATCCTCTTCCAAAAAATCAAAGAAAGCAAAGACTTTTTTGGAGTGGGATATCATCATTTAGAGAAATTATTAGCACTAGAAATCGTATTCTAAAACTTCTATTTGTTTATAGAATAATATGATATTATGTAGTAAAATATATTTTTTATTTCTCTAATGGCTACTTGTTGTATCATTATTATATTGTATTTTTATATTTCAAAAGTTCTTTGAAATATAGTGAAGAGATGCAAGGATTGCACTGAAAAATCTTTCAGTAAGCGTAAAATCTCAAAGTTATACTTCTTACAAGGAAGGTCTATGACCCAAAATTAGCCGTGCAAATCGGAGCTGTCTGCCAAATGGGTATCCAATCCCTGACTATAAAACAGCAAGTAAATTGATTTTGGCGAGATAACTAAAAATAAATTGTCAA
>JBBRUH010000288.1:0-7451 GCA_038248005.1 Cytophagales bacterium
GAAAGTTATTAAAAGGTAAGAAGTAGGTATTGGTGAGGAAATCCAATTTACAAAGAAGAATGAATAATAGTATTTTTTTATTCATATTTGTCTTTTAAAACTATTTAAGTAAAATAAACATGCATCGTCGCAAATTCTTTTTTAACTCACTCATAGGTTCAGTAGCAGCAAGCCTTGGTATTACATCTTGTAAGAATAAACCTGAAAACGAGAGACAAGCTAAAGAAGAAAGCAAAACTAAAAAAAATCCAAATTCTATAGCTTCTTTTCCAATAGTAATCGCTACTTGGAACAATCAAAAAGCTGTGGAAGTGGGCATGGATGCAATAGATAAGGATAAAAGTGCTTTGGATGCCGTAGAAGCAGGTGCAAGAGTTCCAGAAGCAGACCCTAATGATACCAGCGTGGGCTATGGCGGTTTGCCCGATAGAGATGGAATAGTTACATTAGATGCTTGTATCATGGATGAAAAAGGCAATGCAGGAGCTGTTACTTTTTTACAAAATATAATGCATCCTATTTCGGTTGCCCGAAAAGTAATGGAAGAAACCCCACACGTAACACTTAGTGGAAAAGGTGCTTTGCAATTTGCTCTTAGTCAGGGATTTAAAGAAGAAAATCTTTTGACAGAAGGATCTAAAAAGGCTTGGGAAAACTGGAAAAAAGAGGCGAAATACGAACCCAAAGTCAATGTGGAACGCCACGATACTATAGGCATATTGGCATTGGACAAAAAAGGAAATGCCTCAGGAGCTTGTACTACGAGTGGTATGGCTTATAAAATGCACGGCAGAGTGGGCGATTCACCTGCTCCAGGAGCAGGTATGTTTGTGGATAATGAGGTAGGTGGTGCATGTGCAACAGGATTGGGAGAATTTGTACTCAAAACTCTAGGCTCTTTTCTGATTGTAGAATTAATGCGACAAGGTTATAGCCCTCAATCAGCTTGTGAAGAAGCTATACACAGAGTTATATCACGGTATGATAACTACAAGGATTTTCAAATTGGTTATTTGGCAGTTGATAAAAAAGGAGAACACGGTGCCTTTGCCATCCAAAAAGGCTTCAATTATGCAATCTCTCAAAACAGTAAAACGCAGGTATTTGAGTCTGATTATTTTGTCAAATAACAGTAACAAATAGCAAATAACCTAGTAGCCTATTTCTCCTTTCATCTCATCCAATAATCTAACCAGCCTAGTACACTTTCTAAGTGATTTTATTCCAAAAAGAATCGTTTTACCTTGATAATAGTCTATTTTCGTAGAAAATAAGACCTTGTCAATAGTACATAAATATCTCTCATTATTTAATTTCGAGTTTACGTTAAATAAGCGGAATGAGTGAAAAATATTAATAATTAGAAATAAAACTATTTCTTCTAATTTCTATACTACCTCAAAATCTTACGAACCTTCGTGAAGGTATAACCTACGGATAACCCTACATAATTTCCATTGGAAAGATAATGCCCAAAGGTCTCATCAGGTGTATTGGGGAAGAAATAATAATCATTATAGACAATATTTCTAGGAGAGAGATTGGCAATTATCTGAAAATCTAAAAAATCATTATTGGGCAATAACCAAGAAATGCCTGCCCTTAGATTAAAATTAACCCTAAAGTTATTGTCAAATTCACTATATGACTCATAATAAGTAAGTACTAAAGGAGGAGTACTTAAGGATATTGCACTAGTAATGTATTCTTCCAAAAGAATATACCTGAGCGAAATACCTGAACGGAGCTGAAGATATAAATTAGAGGATACAGGTTTTTTATATACTATGTTTAAGGGAAGTTGAATGAAGTTGATTGTATTTGTAGAATATAATAATTGAAAACTCTGTAAAAGTCTAAATCAAAAGATAAGCTTTTGACAATCAATAATTTAGTAATTAAAAAATGTTTAATTACTGTTTTAGATTGGATATTTTCCAAATTAAAATTGGGTATTTTAAGCTTTTTTGTTTTTAGACATTAAAATAGATTGAGAAATAATGTTCCAACTTACTTAATTTGGTTACAAGTTTCAATCATCAATTCAAAAAGATTAAAACCAATCAATCTTTCTTAAAAAGAATTGAAATTTATTATAAAAAGCCAGATTTTATACCCAATTATAATGCAAAGTTACTAATTATTATAAAAATTTATAATTTAAGTATCTTGAAATCAATTAGTTATGTAAATTAGCAAAGTGGGTAGTCCAAGAGTTAAGTGTGTATATTAAAATTGCTAATTTTTTTGAAAACAGTGTTAAAATATAGAGCATCTTCGTTTGAACGGTATGATGAGATATAAAAACATCGTAATAATCTCTACTTAGTATATAAATTGCTCATTATGAGCTTATAAAACACTCATAATGAGTGATTTATTTTATAATGAAACATTGTCAAGCCACTCTTTTGCTTTGACCACTACCTTGTCTAACCCTTCTAGGTCTTTTCCACCAGCAGTAGCGAAGAAAGGCTGTCCACCTCCACCACCTTTGATTTCTTTGGCAAACTCCTTGATCAAATTTCCAGCGTGGTAGTTCTTTTCCTTGACCAAGTCATCTGAAATTATGACTGCTATTTGGGGTTTGCCGTTAATATCTGCTGCCAAAACTGCAAAAAGATGCTCGGTCTTGCTCTTCAAATCAAAAGCCAATTGCTTCAAGGCATCTGTAGAAGGTAGTTTAAGGCTGAAAGCCAAGAAGTTTATACCTTTTTGATTTTGTATCTTACCTAGTAATTCAGTTTTGATATTTTGTACTTGTTGGTTTTCAAAACCTTCTATTTGTTTTCCCAAGATTTTATTCTCTTCTAAAAGGTCAAGAACAGCTTTTTTCAAGTCCATTGGATTCTTTAAAATTTCTTTGAGGTCTGTGAGTAAATCAAGCTGTGTACGGATATACTCTTGAGCAGTCTCAGAAGTGATTGCCTCTATTCTACGCACTCCAGCCGAAGAAGAAGACTCGGAAGTAATCTTAAACAAACCAATATTACCTGTATTAGAAACGTGTGTGCCACCACATAATTCTCTCGAAAAATCTCCATCAAAAGTAATGACTCGCACAAAATCACCATATTTTTCCCCAAAAAGAGCAGTAGCATTGAGTTCTTCTACGGCTTGTTTGATAGGTACATTGCGTCTTTCGTCCAGAGGAATATTCTCACGAATTTTTTGATTGACTCTGGTTTCTATTTTCTCTAAATCATCTTCTGATATTTTTGCAAAATGTGAAAAGTCAAATCTCAGTTCATTTTCATTCACCAATTGCCCTTTTTGAGCGATGTGATTGCCCAATACTTCACGCAAAGCAGAGTGCATTAAGTGGGTAGCAGAGTGATTGGCAGTGATAAGGGTTCTCTTTGTTTTATCCACAGCCCCCCAGCCCCCAATGAGTGAGTTGGCATCATAAGATGAAAAAATCTCCTCTAGGTTGTCTTCGGTGAGATGGATAATCAAATCATTTTCCTTTTTTGTATCGATGATTTTAATTTCTTGCTGCCCATTATTGAGCAGTAATTTTCCTGAATCACCTACCTGCCCACCAGACTCAGCATAGAAAGGCGTTTTGTCTAATACTATTTGGTAGAGTGTTTTATCTTTTTGACGGATACGTCTATATTTCACAACCTGAATCTCACACTCTAATTCATCATAACCTACAAACTCGATGTTATCTGTAGAATTAACCTCTACCCAGTCATCGGTTTCTTTGACTTGGGCATTTCTAGCACGGTCTTTTTGAATTTTCATTTCGGCATTGAAGTCTTTTTCATCTATGGTTAATCCTTTTTCTTTGGCTATCAAAGCAGTCAAATCCAAAGGAAAACCAAAAGTATCATATAATTTGAATACATCTTTTCCAGAAAGTTCTTTATTCTTGCTTTCTGAGATGATATTATATAGTAAATCTAAACCATTTGCTAAGGTCTTCAAAAAAGAACTTTCTTCTTCTCTGATTACATTTCTTACAAAATCTTTTTGGGCAAATAATTCTGGAAAAACTTCTTTAAATTGCTCTGCAAGCAAAGGCACAAGCTCACACATAAAAGGCTCTCTAAAACCTAAATAAGAATAACCATACCTTACAGCACGTCTTAGAATACGGCGAATAACATATCCAGCCTTATTATTAGAAGGCAGTTGCCCATCTGAAATGGCAAAAGAAACGGCTCTAATATGGTCTGAAACCACACGCAAAGCAATGTCAGACTTCACCTTAGACTCTTCCCCAGCCCTCCCCTCAAGGGAGGGAGTAGAGGTTTGTGGGGAAGTAAATTGATAAGGAATACCACATTTTTTACTAAGTTCTTGAATCAAAGGCTGAAAAATATCAGTATCGTAGTTAGAAGTTTTGCCCTGAACAGCCATACAAAGTCGCTCAAAGCCCATTCCTGTATCTACGTGTTGTGCAGGAAGCAAACGCAATGACTTATCAGCCATTCGCTCAAACTGCATAAATACATTGTTCCAGATTTCTATTACTAGGGGGTCATCTTGATTGACTAAATCACGCCCTGATACTTTTTTGATTTCACTTTCAGGTCTTAAATCTATATGAATCTCTGAGCAAGGGCCACAAGGGCCAGTCTCACCCATTTCCCAAAAATTATCTTTTTTATTGCCAAAGAGTATTTGTGATTCGGGTAGGTATTGTTTCCAAAGCTCTAGTGCTTCGTGGTCAGGCTCTAAGTTTTCAGCTTTATCTCCCTCAAAAACAGTAGCATAGAGTCTATCTTTGGGTAATTTATATACTTCGGTGAGTAGCTCCCAAGACCATGCAATGGCTTCTTTTTTAAAATAATCACCAAAAGACCAGTTGCCTAGCATCTCAAACATGGTGTGATGATAAGTGTCATGCCCTACATCTTCAAGGTCGTTATGCTTGCCAGTTACACGCAGACATTTTTGAGTATCAGCAATTCGGGCAGAAGGAGGGGAAGCATTGCCCAAGAAAAAATCTTTAAATTGAGCCATTCCAGAGTTATTAAACATCAGGGTTGGGTCATTTTTCAGAACTATCGGAGCAGAGGGTACTATTAAATGCTCTTTACTTTCAAAAAAATCTAAAAATTTTTGACGAATTTCTTTTGCAGTCATTACTAATATTGCTAAATATGCTACTAAATAATATAATATCTTGCAAAAATACGGAATGTTGAGAAAGAATGGAAAGCCTTTGAAAACTATTCCTAATAAAACACTTAAGTAAGAAATGAATAAAGGCAAATATTTATAAAAAACAGTACCTTTACAGAATGGATAATAAGAAGGTTAAGCCATTTATAGTAGGCATTACGGGAGCAAGTGGCTCGGGAAAAACATCTTTTTTAAATAGCTTATTGAAGCACTTTGAGGAGGATGAGATTTGTTTGACTTCGCAAGATAACTATTACTATCCTCGTGAAATGCAGCAAAAAGATTCTCAGGGAATCATTAATTTTGATACTCCCCTAGCGATAAATATGGAAGGGTATATTGAGGATGTAGAAAAACTAAAAAGAGGTGAGAATGTATATATTCAAGAATATACTTTTAATAATCCTAACAAAGAATCTCAAAAAATCTGCCTTTGTGCTGCCTCTTTAATTATCGTAGAGGGTCTCTTTATTTTTCAAGAAGAACGCTTTAAGGAATTATTTGACCTAAAGGTTTTTATAGACGTAGAAGACCATATTAGACTTAAAAGAAGAATTATTCGTGATAATGAGGAGCGAGGTTATGACCTTTCAGATGTGCTTTATCGCTATGAACACCATGTGTTTCCAGCCTATAAGCAATTTATAGAACCTCATAAATACGAGTCAGATATCATTATTCCTAATAATCATCATTATGCAAATGGGCTAGATGTATTGGTATCTTTCTTAAAAAAACAACTTACCTAGTAAAGAATTTAATTTCAAAAAAGACTTGGTTAAATGCTAAAAACAAACTAATCATTGATAACTATTAAATACTCATTATAAGATAATTTATAATTCATAATTTATAACTCATAACTCACTTAAACTTACTCTAATGAATAAATTTGCGGTAATCGGTCTGGGGCAGTTCGGTACAGCCATTGCAAGGTCTCTCGCCAAAGAAGGTGCGGAGGTAATGGCAATAGACATAAACCCCGAACATGTAGAACAGATTAAAGATTATGTGGCACATGCTGTCGTGCTAGATGCTACTGACCAAAAAGCACTCGAAGCTCAGAATATAAGAGATATCGATGCTGTAGTAGTAGCCATTGGAGAAGATTTTGAGGCTTTGCTCATGACCACAGTGCAGCTCATGGAGCTGAATCTTCCTCGTGTGATTGCTCGTGCTGCCAATGAACAGCAACGGATGATTTTGCAAAAGCTAGGTATCCACGAAATACTTTCTCCAGAAGAAGAAGTAGGTCGTACTTTTTCTAAGACCCTGCTTAACCCTAATATTCGCTCTTTTTTCTTGCTTCCTGATGGCTATGAGATTGTAGAAATCAATACACCTAAGAAAATAGCAGATAAAAGTGTAAAAGACATAGACCTTCGTCGCCGATTTAATCTCAACCTAATCACTGTTAAGAGAAAGTTTGAAGAGAAAAAAGAAGGACAAACCGTACAAACAGAGCATATCATCGGAGTGCCTCGTGCAGATACTATTTTGCTTGGTACAGATATTTTGATAGTTTTGGGTAAGGATAAAGATGTAGAGAAGTTCGTACAGTTAAATTCGTAACTTGGATTGAATGATACTGATACTGAAATATGACACTATTATTTGTAATTTGATACTGTTATTTGTAATTTGAAAAATATGGGGACAAGTAATTCACACTGCCAAAAACTGGCAGCTATGTATAATCAAATGCCTTTTAATAAGGATTTAGAGCCACAAATGTCTTTTATTACTTTAGGAGAATGTAAGGTAGAAGCTGCTGTAAATCCTCTTTTTTTTCATGGAGGGGGAATTATTCATGGGTCTATTATTTTTCGTCTTTTAGATGATGCTTGCACATTTGCAGCTTGGTCTTATGTAGAAGATAAACTCTGCGTAACCAAAAACCTGCACATCCATTACCAAAGCCCTATCAATGAAGGTACAATGCAGGCTTATGGAAAAGTCTTAGAAATAAGCCAAACTGCCAATGAAATTACGGTGGAAGGTGTGATGATGAACCAAGAAAAAGAAGTAGCACGCTGTACGGCAGTAATTGCCAGAATGAGTGCAAAGGTCAAGAAAATGTTTTAGAGATGGTTCGTGAAGAGTGGTTTGTGAAGACACAAACCACGGGAAAGTGGTTTGTGAAGACACAAACCATGGGAAAGTGGTTTGTGAAGACACAAACCACGGGAAAGGTGAAGACACAAACCACGGAAAAGAGTGGTTTGTGAAGACACAAACCATGGGAAAGTGGTTTGTGAAGACACAAACCACGGGAAAGGTGAAGACACAAACTACGGGAAAGGTGAAGACACAAA
>JBBRUH010000289.1:0-7434 GCA_038248005.1 Cytophagales bacterium
AACCCAAATCGCCGGGGGTAAAGTAAAATTTTTCGTAAAAACCAGGGTCATCAGGGATGTGCATTTTACGGTATTTGCCTAGATAACTTCCATCTGCATCTAGTACGGCAGTAGTATTGTGGTAAAGTCCCGCCGCACGTCTCTCAAAAAGGGAGGCGATGATAACGGTGTTGGTTTCACGGGCTACTTCTTGGAGTATATCAGTTGTTTTACCAGGGATGGCTTCGGCTAGATCAAAAAAGGCTAAGTTTTCTTCATAACAAAAATAAGAAGTCAAGAAAAGCTCTTGCAAACAAATGATTTGTGCTCCTTTAATGGCAAGTTGCTTTATCTCAGCAATGGATTTAGCCAGATTTTCTGACTTGTCATTGGTACAAGACATTTGCACCATTCCGATTTTGATATTTTTTGTATTCAATGCTTTCTTTTTTTATGCAAATTTAGCTAGAGAAAACAAAAAAGGAAAAGAAAAAGTGTAGTATGCCACAGATAGAAATCATCTTTGGATATATGAGAGATTTTAGCATCTGCTAACTTTTTAAATATTGACAAAAATAATTTACAGACGCTGATATTTTTTCTATATTTGCCTTTCATTGAGCTTATCAAATATTCTTATGACCAAGAAAAACAACCCTGCTGCTATTCGCTTTATTTTCATTACGATTTTGATTGATATTATTGGCTTGGGGATTATTATTCCTGTTATTCCTACTCTTATTAACGAACTGACAGGAGGAAACCTAAGCGAAGCATCTATCTATGGAGGTTGGTTACTTTTTGCGTATGCCTTTATGCAGTTTTTATGTTCTCCTATTCTGGGTGGACTTAGTGACCAATATGGGAGAAGACCTATTCTTTTGATTTCCTTACTAGGTTTAGGCATAGATTATTTGTTTTTGGCAGTAGCACCTACGATTTTCTGGCTTTTTGTAGGTAGAATCATTGCAGGCATTGGTGGCTCAAGTATAACTACTGCTTCTGCATATATTGCTGACATTAGTAAACCTGAGCAGAGAGCTCAAAACTTTGGCTTACTAGGAGCAGCCTTTGGTTTGGGGTTTATCATAGGCCCAGTCATTGGAGGGATTATGGGAGAGTATGGCACTAGAATTCCCTTTTATGTAGCAGCAGGCATCGCACTTTTAAACGTTCTCTATGGCTACTTTATACTTCCTGAATCTCTTCAACCCGAAAATCGTCGTCCTTTTACTTGGAAAAGAGCCAATCCTGTGGGTACTTTAAGTGAACTAAAAAAATATCCTATAATTATGGGTTTGGTTACATGTTTAGTGTTAGTCTATATTGCTGCCCATGCGATTCAGAGTAACTGGGCTTACTTTACCATGGAGCGTTTTGATTGGGGAGAAGCTGAGGTTGGATATTCTTTGGGCTTTGTAGGTTTGATGATAGCCCTTGTGCAAGGGGTATTGATTCGCCCTATCGTCAAGAAAGTAGGAGAAGTAAATGCAGTATATATCGGGTTAAGTTTTAATACACTTGGTTTTCTGTTATTCATCTTTGCCAGTGAAAGTTGGATGGTCTATGCTTTTATTGTGCCTTATGCTTTTGGTGGATTGGCTGGCCCATCTTTGCAAGGGATTATGACATCACAAGTGCCTTTAAATGCACAAGGCGAGTTACAAGGTGGATTGACTAGCCTAATGAGTATAACTTCAATCATAGGGCCACCTTTGATGACAGGTATTTTTGCTTATTACACCAATCCTAGTAATCCTGTTTATTTTGCTGGAGCTGCTTTTGTATTGGCTTTTGTTTTATCGTCTTTGAGTATCGTGTTTGCAGTTCGTTCTTTTCGGAGATATAAGATTGTATAACATCTCTATTTTAGAACCGAGTGAATGGAAGAGTGTGTTAATATATTTTAATTTATTTATATTTTGCTTCAAGGTTAAAATATATTTTGAACCTTTTGCTGTGTTTTTATGTAGATAAGTAAGAATTTTATTTTTGTATTTTTTAATAAGCTTAAATATTTAATCATGGCAAACGCAGTTGAAATAACCGATGCAAACTTTGAGGAATTAATCAAAAACTCTGATAAACCTATTTTGATTGATTTCTGGGCTGAATGGTGTGGTCCTTGTAAAATGCTTACTCCTGTGATAGAAGAGTTAGCACTTGAGTATAAAGGAAAAGCTATTATCGGAAAACTTGATGTAGACAGTAATCCTAATACTTCTGCGATGTTCGGAGTACGTAGTATCCCTACTCTATTGGTATTCAAGAATGGCGAAGTAGTAGATAAACAAGTAGGTGTAGTGCCTAAAAATATATTAGCTCAAAAATTAGATGCAATTCTAGTAGATTAATTTATTATTAATTACACTTTTTTTAGAAAAAATAGTAGCACAAAAGCTTTTCAAAGGTTTTTGTGCTTTTTTATGGGAAAAATTTTTAATCTTTGAAGGATAGAGAATGAAGAATTGATTCAGCGAAGGATAGAAGGTTGAAGAATGACTAATAACCAATGACCAAAAAAATGACCAATTGACCCAATGACCAAAAAAATGACCTAATACCCTAATACAATGAACAAACTAATTCAAAAAATAGCATCCTTATTCATTTCATTGTTTTTCAGCTTTTCCGTATTATCTGCTCAAGACTTTCCTGAAAGCTGGGTAGGACATTGGAAAGGAAATATGCAACTTACCTACACAAGTGGCAAGACGATGTCTGTTAATAACGAATTAATTATCAAGTTTTTAGAAGTAGATAAAGATAGCCTAGAACATTATCAATGGACTATTATCTATGGCGAGGGAGCAGAAAAACAAGAGCGAGCGTATGAACTAATCACTGTAGATGCTGAAAAAGGCTTGTATAAAATGGATGAAAAAAACACGATTATTCTGCCTTTTTTCTATGCAGATAATACCTTGATGTGCCTTTTTGAAGTGATGGGAAATTACATTATGAGTACTTACAGACAAGAAGGAGGGTTTATTTATTTTGAAAATGTGAGTGCAAATAATAAAAATACTGAAACTAGTGGGGGAGAGGGTGATGTTCCAACAGTTACTTCATATCCCATTTCTAATTTACAAAGAGCTAAACTAAGTAGGGTAAAATAAAAAGTTTTACCGCTAACTAGCATATCTTTTACGATTCTCTTATAAAGTACAAGATAAGAGTGTGAAATAAAAAACAGTAACTTAAACCTACATTTATAAGTTTATAATAGTGATAAGAAAGCTCAAATCATCAAAAACTAACCATTAACTAAATTAATATATGCAAATTCATTGCTGGAGGCAAGCTTATTTATTGATAACCATTCTCTCTATATTTTCTATTTTTGACCAATTACAAGCTCAAAGTAAAGAAGCAATAGCAAAATACGACCAAGCCATTAAGTATTTTAATGAAGAAAAGTCAGCAGAAGGGATGTCTTTATTAGAAGAAATCATAGAAGCCAACCCTGACTACGAAGATGCTCGCTATGCTTTCAGCTATTATGCCATGCAAGAAGGGAAATATCAAGAGGCTTTGCACGAATATCATTACCTCATCCGCCAAAATCCTAAAAACCATGAAATCTACCTCTACAGAGGGCAAGCATATTTGATGATGGAGATGTTTGCGGAAGCAGAAGAAGATTATCTTTTTGCTTATCAACTAGATAGCACACAGATAGATATTACAAATGCCTTAGGTTCACTTTACTATTGGATGGAACTGCCAGAAGATGCCAATTACTATTTTGGCAAGTCTATCCAAAAGAACCCCAAAGATGCACTCGCTTACTATTACAGGGCATTAAATTATTATGAAAACAATCAGTGGGAGGAGGCTTGGGCTGATGTAACTCAATACAATGCACTCGCCGCAGACGAACCTGATGGGCAGAGGTTAAAGGCGATGATTTTGATAGCACAGAATAAGCACAACAGTGCAATCGCAGTTTTTGAAGCATTAGAAAAAGATGAAAATTCTATTTTTGAAGATGAAGACTTTTTTTATTGGGGACAGGCTTATTATTTTTTAAGAAAATATGAAGAAGCTAAATTTTATTTTGAATTACCCGAAGAACCTCAGTTTCCACTTATTTACTATTATCTAGGTAAGACTCATTACCACCTCAACCAATCCGAAACAGCTTTGCTTAACCTAAACAAAGCTATCGAGCAATGGCAAGATGCCAAACATGGAGAGATTTCACCTGTCTATTATGACCGAGCCGTTGTAAACTCACGCCAAAAAAATGATGCACAAGCCGAGCTTGATTTTTTGAAGGCTATCTACCTTATGCCCGAAATCATCAATCAAAAAGATGAAAAAGGAAACGAAATTCCCCTTTTGTCTAATGCCTTGGTGATGCTGAAGCTAGACAAACAACTACAGAAAATAGACAGTGTATTGATCAAAGGCTATCAAGCGAGGGCAGGAATGATGATTGCCGATGGAGATTCTAACCGAGCCGTAGCAGTCTGCAATGCTGCTTTAAAGATAGATTCTCTAAATTCTAGCACCTATACACTTCGTGCGGGTGCGTATCTGTTGGTCAAAAACTACAAATCAGCTTTGCAAGACTTAAACCAAGCCGAAAAGCTTGAAAAAGAGCAAAGTCTAGCACAAAACTATTACTTTAAAGCATTGCTTTATCAATCTCAAAGTCAGCCAGATTCTGTCATCAAGTTCCTAGAAAAAGCCCAAGAAATAGACCCTCAAAAAGCAGAGATTTATTTTGAAAAAGCACTTTTTTATGCAAGTAAAGATGATTTTAAACAGGCTCTAAGCGAAATCAATCAAGCTTTAAAAATAGCCATAGATGATACTCAATTCTTGAATGAGAGAGCAGGAATATATCTTAAATTAAAACAATATGAAGAAGCTATCAAAGACAGTGATCAAATACTGCTTCTTAATCCACAAGAGGTAAGAGCTTTGTATCAAAGAGGGCTTTCACACCGAGCATTGAAGCATTATCAAGAAGCATTAGATGATTTTAGTGAGATTTTGGATATGTACCCAGAGGAATTAGAGATTATAGACCTTGCCTTAGAAATGGAAGGAAAATTAAATCCTTAGAGGGAGGTTTTAGACTTTAAATTCCAAGTAAGGTATCTCATAAAAATTATATTGATACACAGCCTATTTTCTTGTTGGTGACGAAACGACTGTGAAAGACTTTTTATCTCATTACTAATAACTCAATAGTCATTTCTAAACACAAATGACGGAACAGAGGTTTTAGACTTTAAATCCCTCGTAAGGTGTCAGCTGAAATGATAAGGTTAATCACAAAACTATACTTCAAAAAATCCCCTACTTCTCCTCTTCAAAATCTACGTATTCACCACCATCAAATTCTTTGGATTGTTTTTTATCTTTGTAAGGGTAGATAATCGTAAGGTCATTTTTACGGATTACCTTCGTCTTAGGCTGAGAGGAAGCTTGGGGGTTTGTAACTTCTTTGACCATTTTTTTGAAGCGAAGCCATGCTCTATTAACACGGTAAATGATAAAACCGATGATAGCTAAAAATATAAAAAGTTTGAATGTCATGACCTTGGTAATATTTAAAAAATAAAATAGTCATTTAGTTTGAGTAAAATGCTTATTATCAGATGATTACAAACTAATAACCAATAAATTATAACTAATCTCTTACTTATGAGAAGGGTTAATGATGAACTATAATTCTATGAAAACCATCAAGGAATTCACTTATAGTAAGCTCCTTGATGGTAACATAACATCAGTTAATTACTTATGTTTTCCTCTGGGTCAGAAGGTTTCTTTTCATCTCTAGATTTAGAAGAGTAATTTTTGGAGTAGGTTTGTTTTCCTCTTTCCTCTTGTGCATCTTCATACTTAATATAAGCATCAATGATGAGCCTTACTAGTTTGTGTCTTACTATATCTTGAGTTTGTAGCTCTACAAAACCAATTCCAGGAACACCTTTTAAGATTTTGAGTGTCTCTACTAATCCAGACTTTTGTTTGTGAGGTAAATCTATCTGAGACTGATCACCCGTAACGATTGCCTTAGAATCGGGTCCCATACGTGTCAAAAACATTTTGATTTGCATAGGAGTCGTGTTTTGGGCTTCATCTAAAAGAATAAAAGCATTTTGGAGGGTTCGTCCACGCATATAGGCGAGGGGAGCAATCTCAATGACTCTATTTTCTTGATAATATTTAAGTTTTTCGGCAGGAATCATATCGTCCAAGGCATCATAAATCGGGCGAAGATAAGGATCTACTTTGTCCTTTAAATCACCAGGTAAAAAGCCAAGATTTTCACCTGCTTCTACGGCAGGGCGAGTAATGATGATTTTTTTGACTACCTTATTTTTCAAAGCTCTCACTGCCAATGCCACAGAGATATAGGTTTTGCCCGTGCCTGCAGGGCCAATAGCAAATACCAAATCATTCTTTTGGCTTGAACGCACTAATTCAAGTTGGTTAGCAGTTTTGGCTTTGATACCTACTCCTTTAGTGCCATAGACCAATATTTCATTGTTGGCTATTTCGGGTTCTTCACTAGGTAATTTGACGGCATCTTTGTGGAGATAAGAAGAAACTTCATCTCTTGTGATTTTTCCAAATTTGTGGTAATGGAGGAGCAAAGAGTTAATGATTTCATTAATCTTGATTATTTCGGGAGTTGTACCCTGTATTCTTAGTTCATTGCCACGAGACACGATTTTACTTTTGGGGAAAGCGGCAGCTACTTCGTTGATATTGTCGTTTCCTACACCAAGAAAATCTACTAAGGATACATCATCTAGTTGGATTACTTTTTCTATCAAATGTTTTTTAATTAGTGTTTGTTGATTTAGCATGAAAATTAGTAAAATTCAGACTAAAAAGCAATTTTAGTTTCAAATTAAAATGCGTTGACTAATAATCTGATTATAGCATATTTTATAGAAAGGCTAAAATGAGCATAAAAGTTCTTAGAACTTTAAAATATAAAACCAAAAGGAATAGGGAAATGAATAAATAGAATGATTTTTATTTATTACTTTTTGAGCAAACGTCTCAAAAATAATGCAGTAGTAAAACCAGCGATAAATATCTGAAACCATTTTTTGCGGTCATCTATGGGTATAAATCGGGTATTTTCTTTGGTGATTTCTAAGATACCTATAGGCGTAACGACAGCACCACCTCCACCACCTACTCCTCCTGCCCCTGTTTGATGTGAGGCATTTGTTTCATCTTCACTATTGGCTACATTGCCCACTCCTACACCATAGCCAAAAGTTACTTTAGCTACGGGAATAAGGGTTTTACCTTGAGTTTCAATAGGTTCTCCATACACTTTACTGATGCTGGTTTGTCCTTGTATTTTTTCACCTATGGATTGAAAGAATCGTGTAATCATTGTTTTTTAAGTTTGAGTATATATAATAAAAAGAGCAAATCTTTAAAATGCTTCTATACAAATATACTAATTAA
>JBBRUH010000290.1:0-7403 GCA_038248005.1 Cytophagales bacterium
ATCACCAAATTATCTCCTGTCAAGTATGCCTCTATTATGATGGGGCTTTATTTTGCGGCCACAGGCTTAGGCAATAAAGTAGCGGCGTTTATTGGAGAATCTGCACAGTTTCATCCCATAGAAGTAAACCTAAATACCGACAAATCAAACTTAAAAGAGTACCAAGAAAACTACAAGAGTATAGAAGAAGACAAAGGAATTGACTTTAAAGGAAAAGTATATTTAGAAAATAATGAGTTAGTCATTCAAGAATTTAATCAGAAAAAAGAAATCGATTCATTTTTAAGCTTTGACACAAAAAACCAAGAACGCTTCAAATCTATTCTTGCCGAAGAAAACGCTACAAAAGAAAAACCTTTGCACGTGATTATTTTTATGGAAAAAGATTTTGAGGCTAAAAAAATAAAGAGCAATAAAGGCAATGGTAAAGACTATGAAGGAAGTATCCGAATTATGGAGATAGAGAATCGATATGAACTCAATACCTTCTTGTTTATCACAGTCTTTACAGTAGCATTTGGTTTACTATTGATTCTATTCTTAAAACCTCTCAAAAGACTCACACACGGTGCAGAAGAGAAAGAACTCACTTATGATGAGAAAGAAGATGTAGAAACCATCGAAACTGCCCAAAAATAAGAAATATATATTTGCCTTAGTGCAATAAAATTATATTCAAAAAAGTCAATACTTGATAATAAGTATTGACTTTTTTGATGTAAATCATTTAGTGGTTGGTGTTCTAGAAATAACTATTGATAAGTTATTAAAGGGATGGGAGATAGTTTACAGTCATTTTGTTACCAAACACACAAGTCCAGAATTCAGCGACTGTTCTACATACACAAGAAGAATCTTATATCCTTGCTAAGCTGATTGAAAGATTATCTGTATAGCGATAGAACTTAAAGTCGAACACAGAAAGCAGACTTCTTTTTATCAAAAAGTCTGCTCCTAATCAGAAATAATTAAAAAACTATTCTGCTGCTTCTGCTTCTACTGTAGCCTTTACTTCATTTGTTACTGGCTCTACATACACCATAGAAGGACGTTTGCC
This sequence comes from Cytophagales bacterium, assembly GCA_038248005.1. Classification (GTDB taxonomy): domain Bacteria; phylum Bacteroidota; class Bacteroidia; order Cytophagales; family Microscillaceae; genus JAABSX01. Next base: position 1,058 of record JBBRUH010000290.1, read on the forward strand.
ACCTTTTTTGAAGCGAACTATTCCGTCTTGAAGTGCAAATAAAGTATGGTCTTTTCCTAAACCTACTCCAGTACCAGGATGATGTCTAGTGCCACGCTGACGCACGATGATGTTGCCAGCTTTTGCATATTGACCTCCAAATACTTTTACGCCTAAGCGTTTGCTTTCCGATTCACGTCCGTTACGTGAACTACCGGCTCCTTTTTTATGTGCCATGGTATTAAAATTTTAAATTCGTGATTCTTAAATATAAACTTTTAATTACAAGTATAAATCTTAAAAAGAAACATTTAATAAAATAAAATCATTGAATGCTCAGATTTTGACTATTTCTGATAATTAATTATTGAGCGATTCCCTCAATCAATACTTTAGTAAGGTATTGGCGATGACCGTTTTTCTTACGGTATCCCTTACGACGTTTCTTTTTGAAAACCAATACTTTATCTCCTTTTAGGTGGTTTAGAACTTTGCCCGAAACCGAAGCACCTGACACTATAGGTGTGCCTATGGCTACTGCACCTTCGTTGTCTATCAAGAGTACTTTATCAAAGGTTACTTGCTCACCTTCTTGTTGTGGAAGACGGTGTGTATAAACAAAACGATTTTCTTCTACTTTAAACTGCTGTCCAGCTATCTCAACAATCGCATACATATTTTTTTGGCATTATAGGGTATTAAAAACAGGATTGCAAAATTAGGCTTTTTTTGTATAAAACCAAAACCATTGCTTTGATTTTTCGCTTATCACTTTTTTAAGCAGATAATTTAACATTTTTAGCTATTTCAGTATATGCTTTTGATTATCAAGATGTTAATATTTTTATCGATAAATATTTTGTTTTTATCTAAAATTTTTAACATATTTGTAGGTAATAAAAAGATTCAAAAAAGCTTAACTATCTGATTTTCAACAGATAAGGTATCTTCTTCATATTTATAAATTTTATTTACCTTATTTTATCCTTTTTGGAGAGATAACAGTAGATGTTTATTTTTTAAACATAAAAACACATTAACTCGGCAAATAATTTTTGCCCTATTTTAAATCGTAAAACACTCAAATAGTATGAATCAACAAACATTAGAAGAACCTCTTTTGACAGAAAGCAAAAATCGCTTTGTGCTTTTCCCTATCCAACACCATGATATATGGCAGATGTATAAGCAAGCAGAAGCCTCTTTTTGGACTGCCGAAGAGATTGACTTGGCACAAGACATGAAAGACTGGGAAGGTCTTAATGATGGAGAGAAGCATTTTATCTCACATATCTTAGCCTTTTTTGCTGCAAGTGATGGGATTGTAAATGAAAATCTAGTAGTAAATTTCTTGAAAGAAGTTCAGCAACCAGAAGCACGTTGTTTTTATGGGTTTCAGGTGATGATGGAAAACATCCATGCAGAGACTTACTCTTTACTTATTGATACTTATATCAAAGATGGTAAGCAACGTGATCACCTTTTTAATGCCATAGATACAGTTCCTTGTGTAGGCAAGAAAGCAGATTGGGCTTTGCGTTGGATAGAAAGTGATAATTTTGCAGAGCGTCTGATTGCTTTTGCTGCCGTAGAAGGGATTTTCTTTTCAGGAAGTTTTTGCTCTATTTTCTGGCTCAAAAAGCGTGGTTTAATGCCAGGACTCACTTTTTCTAATGAGCTTATCTCTCGTGATGAAGGCTTACACTGTGATTTTGCTTGCTTAATTTATAGTGAATATATCCAGAATAAGCTTCCCAAAGAACGTATTATCCAAATCATTACAGAGGCCGTAGAGATAGAAAAAGAATTTGTAACAGATGCTTTACCAGTCAATCTAATCGGAATGAATGCTACCCTAATGGCTCAGTACATTGAGTTTGTAGCTGACCGATTACTAGGTGAGCTTGGTTGTGAAAAGCTGTACAAAGCCACCAATCCATTTGATTTTATGGAGTTTATCTCATTACAAGGTAAAACTAATTTCTTTGAGAAAAGAGTAGCTGAATACAAAAAAGCAGGTGTAAATGGATCAAGTAACCATGCCCACGAGCAGACATTTAGCTTAGATGAAGATTTTTAGAGAACCTCTATCTCAATCGATAAAACATACACAAAAGATTTCTCAAGGCTAAAGTCTTGAGAAATTTTTACGTATCCAGCCTACTTTTCTACTTCAAAATATCTTTCTGAACGAAAACACTTGTGATAGATTTGCATAAGAAAATAAAAGGTTTATCTTTGTAATTACTAAATCACTCATAAACAAGTTGTTATGTCACCGGAAGAAGACGACCCGTTTTTCCAACTTTCCAATGAAGGAGACAGTTCTCAAAATGAACCTACTCCTCCTAAGAAAGAAGAGAAACCTACTCCTCCCAAACAGGAAGAAGACCCTTTTGCGGCTCTAGGTGGAGATACCTCAAATACTCCTCCAAAAGGCAATAGCAATGCAGGAAATCAAGACCCTTTTGCGGCTCTAGGAAACGATACAAAGAACAGTGGTTCGCCCTCTATCAATATCTCAAAGGAAGATAATCAAGATTTACACGATGATAATCTTAACTTTTTTGCTTCCTCTTCAAGTTCGGAGGCAAGTGATTTTTTCCATGAAGATGACCATAATCACGATGATTTAGAGCAACATACTCAAAATGATTTTGATACCGAAGCTAATGATGATCCTTTTACAAAATTAGGAGGTGGGTTTATGGATTTTGCCGGTAGTGGCTCTACACAAAATACAACTTCCTCCTCTTCACAAGGAGGATTTATGGATTTTGCTAATAGTGGAACAAATCAGTCTGATCCTAATCAAGGAGGATTTTCGCAGGGTTCATCTCAGCAAGCTTATAACCCTCAAAGTGGGGGATATCCTAATACAGGGGCATATAATCAACAGAACCCAACCAATAATCTTGGCTCTCCATTAGGTGCTCAACAAGCACAATATACCCAGAATAGATACCAAGAATTTCAGTCTAACCTACAGGGTAGTCAAAATTTCATGAATCAATTTCAGAATAATATAAATGCTATCCAGCCTAACAGAGGTTCTTATCCGCCTCCTGTGGGCAATGCGATGATAGACAACGTCTCTTACATGTCTGCCCTCGGTCAAAAACTTTATTTCAAAGATGAACGCCAAAAGACAAGTGCTGAAGAAAAAGCAGAAGTAGATGGCAAAATGGTGAAAATCATTGCTGGTATCAATAAAGATATCAAATCTTATCGTCATTGGGAGCTAATAGCCAAGCGATGGGCTTTTATTTTTAAATTCTTATCCTCTGCCTTAGCTGCTATAGTTACAGTTCTGTTGGGTATCAATATCACAGATACATTGCGTTCTTATGGTATAGATTGGTGGATTAACTTCTTTGCATTGGTTATTTCTGCCTTTATCTCATTGATTGGTGTATTCCAGTCATTTTATGATTCGGACCAACTCTGGATTAAATATACAGATACTGCCAATAAATTAGAACGGCTTCTTTCTACTGTAGAATATGTCAAATTAAGTGGAGATTATCTGAATCTAAATGATATAAACTCTATCAAAATAGAGTATGACAGAATCATAGAAAGCACGCACAATTATGAATTACAAGTACGTGCCGAAAATGATGAAACAAGTGATAGAATCAGACAGGAAGGTATGATGAATCAGAATAGTCAGCAAAGTGGTCAATATTATGGCAATACGAATAGTAACAGCCAATATAACAATAGATAATAAGTAGTTTGTATAATAGTAAGAATAGCAAAATATTGAAATAGAACAGATGAATAATCAGACTAAGTTTCAGTATTTTGCTATTTATAAGCCCTTCAACCTCCTCTCACAGTTTACAGATGAAGGTAACTACCTCGGTCTAGCAAGTCAGTTTAGCTTTCCAAAAGATATTTATTCTATCGGAAGATTAGATGCAGACAGTGAAGGACTTTTACTGCTGACCAATGATAATTATTTCAAAACCAAGCTTTTAGATCCTGAGCAAAATCACAAACGCACTTACTGGGTTCAAGTAGAGGGAGTCCCTACGGAAGAAGCTCTCCAAAACCTAAGGGAAGGTGTCCATATCAGAATAAAAAAAAGAGAACACCTCACCAAACCTGCACACATAAAAATTCTTTCTGAACCCAATCTACCTGAGCGAAATCCTCCTATCAGGTTTAGAGAAAATATCCCTACTACTTGGATAGAAATCACCCTCACAGAAGGTAAAAACAGGCAAATCAGAAGGATGACAGCCAAAGTAGGTTACCCTACGCTCCGTCTTGTGCGTGTGGCTATGGAAAATATTACCCTCGATAATCACCTACCAGGAGAAAGCTGGGAAATTTCTCGTGAGATGATGTATCAGCAACTGTTTCCCAAGAGATAAAAATCAGATAAAATTTATTTAATGTATTTTTGTAAAACCTGATAATAAAAATCTGTAACTCAAATATGACTCAAGCAAATGCTCAAATAGCTAAACGCACACGCCTCTACCGCAAAATTCATAAATGGATTTCTATTCCTCTACTTATTTTCTTTTTCTTGATAGGCTTTACGGGCTTACTGCTAGGCTGGAAAAAACAAGTAGCTCTTTTACCCAAAACCCAAAAAGGAGTAAGTACAGAAAGCAAACATTGGCTTACTGTAGATAGCCTACAAAAAATAGCGATTACATACGCTGAGAATACCCTACAAAAAAATGCAGAAATAAACCGTATAGACATCAGACCAAAAAAGGGAATTGCTAAATTTGTATTCGTCAAGCACTATACGGAGTTACAGCTAGATTGCAAAACGGGTAAAATCCTTTCTGTAAGTACCAGAAATTCTGATTTTATAGAGCAGCTTCATGATGGCTCTATCTTAGATAGTATTATCCCTACAGGAGGAGATGCCTTTAAATTGATTTATACAAGTCTGCTTTCTATGGGCTTAATAGGACTTTCTCTGAGTGGTTTTTGGCTCTGGTATAACCCTATCAGAATCAGAAAACAAAAAAGAACTTCTACCAAATAGCAGCTAAAAAACGCTAAAATCCAAATTTATTCTTATCTTGTAAATCTTATTGGTTTATATCTTTTTCACTAATTGATTGATGATGATACGTATAAGTTTATTGATGATTCTTTCTACAGCAATTCCCATTTTGACTAACTAATTGATTTTCAATAGATTACAAAATATTTTTCACTTTATAATTCATTGATATTCAGTAAGTTATAAAATGCTAATTTTTTTAACAAATTAATGTATTGATAATCAACAAGTTAAACACTCCAAAGTGGGAATTGCTGTTCTTTCTACCTGTTGTTTTTCTATGGCTTTAGCACAGACACAAGTAGTCTCTACTTTTAAAAATGGGACAGGCTTCTTTGTCAAAAAGATGACTGTAAATGCTCAAGGTGGAAGTTATATGCTCAAAGAGATTCCACAAGCTACCTTTGGTACACTTTAGTTTGATGCTCCTAATAATACCGTCAAAACAACTCTTTTCTAAGAGATAAAAAGATAAATCTATTGAAATAAAAAAAATCCATTAGTTAATTATCTTGAATTTGGGCTTGTTTATTCTCTACCAAAGTACTCAAACCATTTTCTATTTTATATACGCTGTTGCCTAGATGATTAATTTCGGGTTTGTGGCTAATCCAGATGACTATCATTTCGGTTTGCAAAGATTGCAATAATTGGATAATAAAAGCCTCTGTGTGTTTATCCATTGCGGAAGTAGATTCATCCAAAAGCAATAACTGAGGCTGGTGATACAAAGCCCTTGCTAAAGCAAGTAATTGGCTTTGACCACCTGATAGATGAATGCCGTTTTCTCCCAAAAAAGTAAGATAACCCTGCGGAAGAGATTGGAAATATTTCTCAAATCCGTATTGCTGGCAGAAAGTAATCACTTTGCTAAGTTCTTCTTCTGAATCACTCAGAGAGATATTTTCTAAAAGAGAGGCATTGAATAATTTAATACTCTGAGGAATATAAGCAACTTTTTGTCTAAAATCATCCATTGAAATCTGAGAGAATGGAGTTTCATTAAATAATAATTGCCCTTTTTCGGAAGTATAAAACCCTGCGATAATCTGCAATAGCGTACTTTTTCCACTTCCACTTTCACCTGTGAGCGTGGTGATTTCTCCTTTTTTGGTGGTAAGGTTGATGTCTTTTAAGAGTTGGCTACGCCCTGCAAAACGATAAGCGATGTTCTTTAACTCTAGGCTTTTGATATCTGAAAGTGGAATCTTTTTATCAGTTATTTCTGTAAGTTTTTCATTTCCTTGGTTCGTGTCCTCTCTTTTCCGTGGTTTGTGTCCTCATCTTTTCCGTGGTTTGTGTCCTCACAAACCACTACTTCTCCTTTTTTGG
>JBBRUH010000291.1:0-7401 GCA_038248005.1 Cytophagales bacterium
TTTTAGTTTTTTTTTAATAAAAACCAAAAAATCAACAAAGAATAAAAACTCTTTTTATTCTGTTAAAACCTTGCCCTTTAATTAAATATTTTTTACACAAAAAAAAAACGACTCCTTTAAAAAAGAGTCGTTTTTGCTTTTAAGAAGATTTCACAGGATAAAAATACTTAAAATGATAATCTTTTAGATTGTGTAGGTAGTGCATCACTTTAATCAATGAACCTTTGTTCTGGATTTTTAGATAACAAAACTCTTCTTCAAGTACTTCATCGTATCCTACTTGCTTAGACTCTGCACCGATTTGTTTGAGTTCATCTAAAATAGTTCTGGGGATTTGCCTATCAAAAGCAAGAAAATATTGGTATTCATAATGTTTGTGTGTTTAATATATTATTGGAAGAAACGTAATTGTAATAAGTAAAGTTTCATAGATAAACCATCAGACCAAATTAAACATTTACACTAAGCCCAAAGACTACAATTTCTAATAAAACCTATAAAAATAATAAATTAATTAATAAGGAAATTTGGTCATAAATTAGTAATTTTAAAATTATTAAAAAGCTGTACAAATGGAAAATCAAGAAATTTCATTAATAGATGATTTAAAACTTCAAAATGATTATAAAATCGTAGCTCAAGAGCGAGGAAAAATAGTCTATGCACATACCATTTACTATGAGTTTGATGATATAGAATACGAAAATGTAATCACCGAAGACGATACACCAGTGGATAATATATTTTCTGAAAAACAACTAAGGTTGAGCATAGACTCCCTTCAAAACGCTGTCATAGACTGGACAGATAGAGATTTTATGGCTTGTACCAATGTAGCCATTTATAATGAAGGTGAAAAAACACCCATAGTGCCTGATATGTTTCTGGCAATGGATGTAAAACAACCAAGTACTTGGTTTGAAAAAAAAGACAAGTGCTATTTCGTAAAACTCATGCAAAAAGTCCCTGATCTTGTTTTAGAGATAGTTTCTAATAAAATAGGAGAGGAGGAAGGCACTAAAAAAGCTAAGTATGCCAGCATGGGCGTAAAATATTACATCGTTCAAGACCCTTATTTATATCTCTCTGATGAAGCACTTAAGCTTTATGTATTAAATGAAGATGGGCAGTATGAACGAAGCACCGAAGAATATTTTTATATGCCAGAAGTAAATCTAGGCATGCAACTTTGGAAAGGTTTATTTGAAGGGGCAGAAGCTCAGTGGAAACGTTGGTGTAACAAAGAAGGTACGCTCCTCCTTACTGGAAAAGAAAGATCAGACAAAGAATTTGAACGAGCCGAAAGCGAATCTAAAAGAGCCGAGGAAGAATCTAAGCGAGCAGAAAGCGAATCTAAAAGAGCCGAGGAAGAATCTAAAAAGGCAGAAATAGAGCGATTAGCAAAGGTAAAAGCCGAATTAAGAGCCGAAGAATTTGAAAAACAAACCCAAGCACTGCTCAAAGAAATGGAAGAAATGAAACAGCAATTAAAAGCTTTAGGATTAAAGATTCCAGAGTAAGCATATATTATTGAATGTAAAGCATTGAAAATCATATACTTACATCAGTATTTTAAGACACCCAAAGAAGGTGGAGCGATTCGTTCTTATTACCTTGCTAGAGCATTGGTAAAAGCAGGTCATGAAGTAGAAATGATTACAAGCCATAACCAACAAAAATATATTCATACGCATGTAGAAGGCATCTCTATTCATTATTTACCTGTGTTTTACACCAATCAGCTTGGTTTTTGGGCAAGAATGAAAGCCTTCTTGAAGTTCTTTTGGCAAGCTTATCAAAAAGCGAAAACCTTCCCTGATGCAGAGATTTGTTATGCTACCTCTACGCCTCTGAGCATTGGTTTATTGGCTTTGCTCCTCAAAAAAAGACGAGGCATTCAATACATCTTTGAAGTACGTGATCTCTGGCCCCAAGCACCTATTGAGCTAGGCTTCATCAAAGGAAAACTTTTTATAAAATTCCTTTATTACTTAGAAAAAAAAATCTATCAAAATGCTGAATCAATCGTAGCTCTTTCACCAGGCATTCGGCAATCTATCTCTATAAAAGTTCCTCAAAAAGAAGTTATCTCGATTCCTAATCTAGCAGATACAGCGTTTTTTCAGATGACTGAGCAAAGTAATTCGTCCAATGATAAATTTACAATCTTATACACAGGCACTCTAGGGCTTGCCAATCATTTAGAGTATTTACTTGAGTTGGCTTTTTATATTCAAGAAAAAGGCGATGAACGCTTCCAATTTAAAATTATGGGAGAAGGTGCTAGGCGTGAACATTTGATAGCACAAGCAAAGGAAATGAACCTTAAAAATCTTCATTTTATAGCGAATGGAAATAAGGACTCTGTCAAAGAAACCCTTGAAATGGCACAAGCTGTCTATATTTCTTTTGGGGATGCTCCCGTGTTACAGACCAATAGCCCTAATAAATTTTTTGATGGTTTGGCAGCGGGTAAGCTCATTCTCACCAATACTAAGGGCTGGATTAAAGAACTCGTAGAAAGCCAAGAATGCGGGTTGTATGCCTCCTCCAAAGAGCTTGAAAGCGTTTACATAGAGTTAATTAGCTTTTTAAAAAACCCTGAAAAATTATCTCATTACCAAAAAAATGCAAGAAAGCTTGCCGAAGATAGGTTTAGCTTAGAAGTGAATCTCTCTCATTTTCTAGCCCTATTCGACACAAAAAAACCCTAGAAAATAAGTTTTCTAGGGTTTTAGATGACTATCATTTATCTCGAACTATTTAGTTCATATTTCCTAGATTATATCAATGAATAAAGATTTGTTTCTTTTCTGTACCTTGCTCGTGAACAATGTACAAATAATATGTTCCTGTTTTCAAATCACTCAAATTTAGCACCATTGCTTTTGATTTTTCTTTTGAGTAATAAACTTCTCTCCCAAACAAGTCTATGATTTTGATTTCTAAGATTTTATTATCTGTTTTCTCATCTTTACATTTGATACTCAAATACGATTCTGTTGGATTAGGAAATGCAACAAATATTTCTTCATTTTTGCCTTGGTCAGCTTTACCTTCCTCTCCTTCCTGAGGGAGAAAAGAGTAAAATCTTGCTGCTTTATAAGTATTACTATTGCAAAAAGTCTGAATAGCTTGTATTGTTTGAGCAGGAGGAACACCACCACAGCCTGTTGTGCTTCGAGTCCCCACATTGCTAACAGTACTTTGATTTAAGGGATATTTAGCATAAAATAACACATTTTGGGTCAAGGAGTTATCATTGACTGAGTCAGTCCTACGAAAATTAATCATAAAGCCAATATGCATATTCGAATTGGTAGCAGGTAGCCAGAAGGTCTGTCCACTTCCCATACTAGCATATATTTCAAATATATTATTTTTTAAGCAAGATAAATTCACATATTCTGTCCTATATTGATACAAATTTGTGAGAGCATCCTTTCCCGCAAATATATTAAAATATCCACCAGGTCCAGAAGCTATGTAATTACCTTCTACAAATAAGGCAACTTTTATTTCTTGAATTTCTAAGCCAGAGGCAGGATTAACCACATATTTGATATCATTTGGCACTCTGAATGATTGAGTAGTAACGAACCCAACATTAGGTACAAGTAATCTTACTTGTTTTTTCAAGACAGTTGGTTTTTCCATTACATTAAACAAGCCCATCACCTCATTATAATAAGGATACTGAGGATCTTTAGCAGGTCCTTTAGTCTTATTATCACTGCCAGGATTCCAGAAAATAATTTGATTGTAGGGGAAATTTGTATCAAGTGTACCTTGCAATTTGATAGACATATCAATTGCCATAGGAGTGAGCGTAACTGACTGGGGTCCAGTGCTTTTTTTACCTCCACCCACAAACATATCTAAGAAGCTCAAAGCAGTCCCTAAATAAGGGGTAAAACTTAAGCCTGTTTTTAGAAAATTAGTAGTTTTAGAAGCTGTTTTAAGACTTTCTACTGCGTTTGTAATCTGTGTAACGTTATTAGCACTAATGCCAGCATTTTGAGCACTATTTTTAGACTTAGATACCAAATCATCCATAGATTTAAAAAATGCCAAACTCTTTTTGCCCAAAGCAAATCCATCTCCCAAAGAAAACGAGCGGTCATTGCTCATGCTTCCTTGCCCGTTTGAAATGCTAGTGAAACTTCCTGTAGCAGTACCTGAAAGGCTAATCTGTGAGCTAGTGATAAACCAAACTTGCACTATAATCTTAGAGGTAAACAAACAAGTGCAAGGGTCATAGTTCATCTGAAAATCTGCATAATGCCATTTTTCTGGAAGATTATTAAAAGGGGTTAGTCCATCTAATATATCAGGCTTGGTATTATCAAAGGGTGTATTCAGCGAACGAATGGGTTTAGCATAAGCCAATAAATCAGTTTGCATATTACCCGTGTCATTCTTAAACTTAACCCTAATACTTGCTCCATTGAATGGACTATTATCTCCTCTTGCTACGAATACCCTCAGCGTTGCTGTATATTTGTTGTAGAGTACTATATAAGGATTGGCACATTCGTCTATGAGTGGAATGATGGCAGTAGTATCAAACTGAATTCCAAAATCTCGCTTGATAAGTTCCCAGCCATCACGAGGCTCCATATCTTTGTTCACAAAGAAATGATCTGTTAATTCATTATCATCTTGATAAAAAGGAGAAGCAATGGCAGGTTCAAGATTATCATAGATATTACGCATCACAAAAGAAGGAGTACGCCAATCAAAAATATTGGTCTTGCTAGGCTTTTGGTTGTTGAGTGCTGAAGTAGGGTTGGTGCGAATCTTAAAAGTATCACACTCAAACTGGGCAAATACCGTGGAAAAATTAATAAGTACAAGAAACAAAAGTAAAATTAGCTTGTTGCTTGTTGCTTGTTGCTTGTTGAGTTACTCAATAAGCAAGGTTTTGTTTTAAAAATATGCATAGTTTTATTTGTTTGATTGTTAATTAATTCTTGTACCTATGAATTTTTCTTTGAGAGGAGGATTAGGGTTTGAGCGGCCAAACCTTGTATACTCAATTTCAATTTCATTTTTATTCCCTTTTTTTAATTTTGCAAATCCTTCGGAGTTATCACAACCACCACCGCCATAATATCCTGTATCAAAAGAGAAGGCACCTCCCCCTGGAAAGCCATCTAAACCTATTTCATTGCAAGGGTCAGGGATGGAGCTACCTCCCACAACGCCCACACAACCCTTGGGAATATTTTTGATGGTGATACCACAGTCCCCGCCATAGTCTTGGATTTCTACCACAAATCTATCACTCTCTCGCCCTACTACATAGCCCTCATAGTTACCAATAATGGGAGAATTAGCCCATTCCGAGACATACACGCTTTTGGTCAATGTATCTATGCCATTGTCATCAGGAAAACAGCTAAGATTAGGGCTTCGCCTTGCTATCAAACGAATGTCTATCTTACCTACTGCTTGTGTAAAACCAAGATTAAATGATTTTTCAGTACGAATAGTTGGGTCAGAGCCTACTTTCCACTCATAAGAATCATAATCTTGCAGGGCTGTAATGATAATAGGTCGATAAGTAAGTACCGTATCGGTTTCGTAAGGGCCCAATATGAACAGCCACTCTTCTATTTTGAAGTCAGCCGTAACAGGAGTAAGGTCTTTGCAGGGGTCAGGGTCTCGCTCGTTTCCACAAGCCATTAGTACCCAAAGCAAGCCACTCCAGAAGAGAAAATTTCTTGTTTTCATAAATAATGAAGGGTTTAAAATTGAAAAATGATGAACTGATTATAGCTTTGACTCTCTTCGGATGAATAAAAGATATTCTCATACGTAAAAATAAAAAATAAATCCGAAATTGCAAATAAAAAGGAAAGAAATTTATAAAAAAAAAGGTTTTGAATTACTTAAATGAATAACGCATTTATTGTAGATATGGTAGTGAGATTTGATTACTTTTTATACCCAAAACACAAAAAAACCCTAGAAAATAAGTCTTCTAGGGTTTATATTGGGTGTGATTTATTTTGAACTGTTTAATCTTTTTGGGCTGGCTCATAGATAACTGTCGCTTTGGTAGGGTCAGGACTGGCGAGGTCTATCATCCCAAAGCCATGGTAAGCAAATGCACCTAAGCCACATTCATAGACAAACTCCTGAACTTTGGGGGCAGCATAGAGTAAAAAAGGAAAAGTATAACCCCTTACTTCATGTTTTTGATTCTCTTGTTGTAGGGTATAAATTCTTGCAAATTTCTTTTCTTTTTCACGGATCCTCTTCAAATAAATCTTATCTGGTACTACTTGAAATTTAAAGAAAGAAGCTATCTCTGCTTCTGTAAAACTCTTGCTCCGCTCCATACGACTCATCGTAGAATCGTATAATAAATCAGAGAAGGTATCTTCTTCTGGTGAAATAAATTTTTTGGCGTAATAGCGGTCTTGTTTTGGGTTGGTGAGGACTAGAGGTGAGATACAAACACATTTTAAAGCATCCCCTAAATCTGGATTGGGTTCTGCCTCTATAGAATGTGGACTGAGATAAAGCTGACCTACTTGAATAGTATCTCTTTCAAAAATCTGGTTTAAGAGATAGTCAAGAAACTCTTGATTGGGGGAAGATAACACCAATGTAACCTTAGAAGAGTAGAAATGCAACCCATCACGGCTTATTTTGGTCTGACCCTTCAAGCCTGAAAAATTATAAAATTCATAATCTGAATATTGGGTTTGTCCTTCTTCCAACAACTCCTTTATTAGATTTGATAATAAATACTGATGATGAAAAGGCACATTCCCACCACGATTATTCAACGAAAATACTAATCTTACCCTCACGTCTTTCTATTCTATTTTGTGGATACTAGCCTGATACATATTACCTTTTGACCTAACTAGGTAATTAGTAAAATGTTTTGTGAATTGCGTTTAAACAACGATTAGTTTTTATTTTTCTTCAAAAAGTAACTTATCAAAAGCCTATTCTAGCCATTATGCCATAATAAAAGCCTAACTCAAAATGAGTTAGGCTTTTATTTTAAAAATATGAAAATAGCTATTCTACATTCAAAGAAAGTAAATGCTCTTACACATTAAAACGGAAGTGCATAACATCCCCATCTTCTACCACATATTCTTTGCCTTCTACCCCTAGTTTACCTGCATCACGACAAGCTGCTTCAGTTTTGTATTGCTCGTAGTTGCTTATTTTGATGACTTCAGCACGAATAAATCCCTTCTCAAAATCACTATGAATAACACTTGCAGCCTTGGGTGCTTTCCATCCTCTCTGTATGGTCCAAGCCCTTACTTCCTTTACACCTGCCGTAAAATAAGTAATCAAGTCAAGCAGTTTATAGGCTTCACTTATCAATCTACTCAAGCCTGATTCTTCTAAACCATATTCTTTCAAAAA
>JBBRUH010000292.1:0-7292 GCA_038248005.1 Cytophagales bacterium
AGACGTGATTGGAAAGCAACAGTGTATTTGTCTTCTGGGATATTGAGTGCTTTGGTGAGTAGGCGTGTGGTTTCAAAGCACTGTGCTCTGTAACAACTGCGATTGAGTGCATGAATACTTGCACAGCAATTGGCTTCATCTCGGATAGTTTTGTCTGCTTTGGCGGCCTTGAGGCATTGCCCACTACAGTCTGCCTTGCGTAATTGTCTTTCGGGAAGCCCGTGATATGAAAACAAGAAGTGATCATATTCTTCTTTTTCCATATAGCTTTTACCTATTTCAGCAAAGGCTTTGGTGAAAAGAGGATGGTCATAAAAATTATGAATAAGATCTATCTCAGGCACGACTTGCCAAGTACGGAGGATTTGCATTACTTTATCATGAACGGAGCCAGAACTAGCAGAAGCATATTGAGGAAAAAGAGGAATGACGATGATTTTTTCTAATCCTTGATTATTAAGTGCATCCAAAGATGACTTAATACTAGGGCTTTGATAACGCATTCCTAGTTTTACGATGTATTGTTCACCCAAAGCATCTTGTAGTTTCTTTTCTACACGCTCACCATAAAATTTAAGTGGAGAGCCTTCTTCTGTAAAAAGCTTGCGGTATTCTTTTGCAGATTTAGGGGAGCGAAAAGGAGCAATGATGCCATTCACAAGAATAAATCTTAAGATATAAGGAACATCTATTACCCGCCAATCCATCAAAAATTCTCTGAGGTATTTGCGTACATCTGGTACACGAGGGCTGTCAGGAGTTCCAAGATTAACAATAAGAACTCCAATTTTGGGTGAGTGATTTTGAGTATCTATTTTCATTTTACAGTTTTTCTATTTCCAAAGAAATACAACTATCAAGACTCAAAGAAGGTTTAAAATGAGTGAAACTCTTCTACTGTCTTTATTTTATGGCATCGTACCAGGGCGGCTCATAGAAATACCTGATAACCTGATTTGTTTGACGATTTCCTTGATGACTTTTTCGTTGGTATTTTTTTGATCTATTACAAATTTAGCAACTTCTCGTCTATTAAAAGAAGTTTTGAGATAGATGCGAAGGACTCTCTTTTTTTTTCCTTCAAAACCAAAAGTAGTCTGAATTTTTTCTAGTTTGTATCTCTTACGAATATTTTTTTGAAATAATCCCTTGTAATGAATCACCAACTCTTTTTCTTGATGATTAAACTCTACTTGCTCAGTATATTTAATCCCTGCCAAAAAACCAATCGAAGCCCCTCCAATGAGTGCTGTATAGCCAATCGTGGCCAATGTTACATCTAGGTCAAAGATATTGATTAGGTTTACCAAGTTGATGGCTACTACTGAGCCAGTACTGTAGTGATTAGAAAGCACCATTTTTTCCATCTTATAAATACCTGATTCTATCTGTATTTCTACTCGTCTTGCGGGCTGTTGGATAGGATTTTGGTATTTTTCTTCTATAATGTAGGTGTCTATCATTGCCTGTTTCCAGTCTTGAGCTGTGGGTCTAAGCTCTGGCATAGAATTTCCTTTATCAAAGCAACCTTTAAAAAGTTCTTGCAATGAGATTGGAAGTGCCCAAAAGTTATCGTGAGGTTTAGGTATGACTGAAAAGTAGTCTGCTTTGCTCCCAAAAGGAAACAAACCTGCTCTTATTTTTTCTGTGTAAGAGACCAACTGGCTATAGATATCTTTTCCTGTGCCTGTAAAAGGGTGAAGTCCTAGCAGAATTTTATAAAAAATAACTGCCATAGAAAATCTATCCCAAGTCTCCGAAATCAAATCTTGATGATGATTATAGTCTTGCATCTCAGCAGGACTATATTCAGAGGTAAGTTTTTCAGCTGGAAAAAGAAGTTTATTGTCTTCTGTAATCTCTATGGAGTCGATGTCTATCAATGAAATTTGACCATTGAGGCTTACACGTATATTCTCAGGCTTCATATCTACCAATACGTATTTTTGGGTTTGATGCAAGATATTAACCGAATAAGCTAGGTTATAACATATTTTAAGGCGATTAATGAGTCCCGAAGTGTTGGCTCGTGTATATTTTTCTTGCCATTCTGGTGATAATTTTATGGATAACTTTAAGCTACTCAATACCGTCAAATCATATAAACCTGGGGCTTGCTTCATCAGGTATCCCATAAATTCATCTCCTCTATACACTACATCAATGGGCCAAATCACTGAATAACCATCCGCCACTTTGGGAGGATTGGCTATCATGTAGTTGAGCTTGGAAGCTCGCTCGGTTTTACGTTCTTTGGGGTGATATATTTTTATAACATGCCCTTGCCACTCCGCAGGAGAATCTACTACATATACGTTTCCCTCACCACCTTGCCCGATAGGCTCAGTGGAGATGCGGATAGCTCGCTGATTAGACAAGCGTAAGGAAGTATATATTTCAGAGATTGTATCAGACATGTTGATAGGAAAACGCTTTTTTAAGATGATTGGTTTATAAACTTATTTACAAGTTAATAATTATTGAAAGAGTTTCCAAACGTTAATTTTTCTTAATAGTTTGGGGCTTTGATTATGACCTTCTTTCTTTGCAATGAGTTTCTGTGTGAGAGATACCTATTATATGAATAAAGTAGAGAGATTATTTTTGGTGTTGTTTACTTTTTTGATTTGCTTGTTTGGCTCTATAGCACAAGCTCAAATCTTAGATGATACTACCAAGCAAATCTATGGGCCAAATACCACGAAATATTTTTTTGAAAAAGACCTTTTAGATGATTCTGAATCTAAGTATGTACTAGATACTTCTATCCAAAACTTTCACCGCTATACTTATACACAAAGATACCAAAATCGCTACCAAGACTTAGGAATTATGGGAACGGCTTTGCGTCCTGTTTTTTTTGAAACTCCTACTGACATAGGTGCCAGACTAGGGGTTGACTCTTATCGCCTTTTGGGATATGACTCACAAAAGATAAAATACTATGATACTAAATCACCTTTTACTCAGGCATATTATGCACAAGGCTCTAACAGCGATCAAGAACTCACCTTTTTATATACTCGCAATATAAACTCTCGCTGGAATGTAGGCTTTGAGTATGGAAGAGTGAATGCCGATCGTCAGTTTGGCTCTGCAAGTAGAGATGATAGACTCAGTGATGCCATTCGTTTTTTACTTTTTACGAGTTACCAAAGTGAAAATGAAAAATATCAATTACTGTATCATTTTGCACATCTAAATTTATCCACTAGTGAAACTGGAGGAGTCTTACCTAATGAATTACTCCCCAATGATGGTTTATTTAGTTTAAGAGATTCAGATGCTAAGTTGGGTCGTACTGCTGACAGTAGAGAGTCTATCAGCACACATCACTTATTTCAGCAATATAAAATTGACCCTGCTTTTACTGTATTTCATCGCTTAGAGATTAGAAGACAATTAGATGCTTTTAATGATAGAAGTATGACAAATAATGGCGATTTTTATCCTACGGCACAGTCTGATTTAATACTTACTTCTCCCACAGGCGTTTCAGACACTTATAACGTATTTAATTTTAATGCTATAAACACGTCAGAGCAGACTATCTATAATACCATTGAAAATACGGCAGGTATTAAGGGTAAACTAGCTAAATTTAATTATAGATTGTTTTTTAAAAATAGGCTTTTTCGCTGGACTACTAGCTATGAGGATGACATCTTACGCACGCTTGCCCCTGACTCTAGCACGGCTTCTCAAAGAAGAATAGACAAAAGAATCATAGGTGGGCTTAATAATATGGTAGGAGGCACTTTGTTTTATCAGTTTGGTGATTCTTCACGCCTTGAAGCAGATGCGGAGATACTGCTAGGAGATAATTATAGAATAAGAGGCGTTTTTCAGAACCAAAATTTTGAAGCAAGTTTTCAAAGTATGCTTTATTCCCCTTCTCTTTTTCAGCAAAGATTTATAAGTAATCATTTTGAATGGGATAATGGCTTTAGCAATATTTTAGTCAATCGTGCTACTGGTGGATTTACTTTAGAAACACGCAATAAAAAACTCTCCTTCAATCCACAAGCCTCTTATACAGTAATTAATAATTTTGTTTATCTTGATTCTTTGGCTCGCCCTCGGCAGACTACAGATTTTATACAACTCATTCAGGTAGGTACTAGCCTTGATTTTCAATTAGGGGTACTACATAGCCGAAACCTTGCTTTTTTTACTGCTAATACTGGTGAAAGCTTTTTGAGAATTCCAGAGATATTTTTAAATGCTCAGATTTATTGTGAAGATTGTTTTTTAAAAAAATATCTACAAAGCCAGATTGGTATAGATGTTCATTATAAGTCAGGCTATTTTGCAGATGCTTATATGCCTGTAAGCAAGCAATTTTACTTACAAGATAACTTCTTTGTAGAAGGATATGCTATAATTGATTTGTTTTTGAATGTAAAAGTCAAGAATCTTCGCTTGTTTCTTAGATTTTCTCACGTTAATCAACTTCCAGACAGTGGCTATGTGACTACTCCAACATATCCTGGTGCACCTCGTAACTTTGTATTTGGAGCAAATTGGCTATTTTTTAAATAGTTTTAGAGTGGTTTTATGCTTGATTTAAAGAAGGATAGAAGATTGATGGATTGGCTCATTTCTAATGACCAATCACTCAACAACCTAATTACCATTCTATATTTACTTACTCAGCCAAAGCCATTTCATCTATTTTTTGGATATACTCTGAGACTTGCTTCATCAGCCACATAGGGGTAGAAGTAGCACCACAAATACCTACACTTTGGACATCTTGAAACCATTCTAGCTCAAGTTCTGCTTCACTTTCTACAAAATAGCTCTTAGCATTGACTGCTTTACAAACTTGATATAAAGCTCTTCCATTTGAACTTTTCTTGCCACTTACAAAAATAATTACCTCTTGAGTCTGTGCAAAAGTATGCAACTGTGGTTCTCTATTAGAAACCTGTCGGCAAATACTATCATTGGCATTAAAACTACTAATCTCTTGAATTTTGGCTTCTTCTATTTTTTGCTCAATACAAGCTTTGATATGGTAAAATCCTTTTGTGCTTTTGGTGGTTTGGCTAAATAAAGTAACAGGTCGTGAAAAATCTATTTTATTCAAATCTTCTTCACTGCTTACTATAATTGCTTCTTGGTTTGTTTGTCCAGTCAAGCCAATTACTTCTGCATGCCCTTCTTTGCCATAAATCACGATTTGACCATCATTCTTTGTAGTTAAATCATAAGCATTTTTCACTCTATTTTGTAGCTTAAGCACCACAGGACAAGAAGCATCTATGAGTTCTAAGTTATTTTGAAGGGCTATTTGATATGTCTCTGGTGGCTCTCCGTGGGCTCTAATCAAGACTTTACAATCTCGTAATTCTTTCATCTGCTCTCTATCTATAATCCGAAGACCTTTTTCGTAGAGACGCTTTACTTCCATATCATTATGTACAATATCACCTAGGCAATAAAGTTGTTTGCTCTCTAAGATTTCATCCTCTGCCATTTGAATGGCATATTCTACTCCAAAACAATACCCCGAATTTTCATCTATAGTTACTTTCATGTTTTTATTTCTCTAAGGTTATCTTATTGTCATTTTAACTCTAATCTCTTGATTTGATGATTGTAAGAATAAGTCATTATTCTCTTATTTTTTATCTTTAGCTTTTCAGCATTATTTGTATCTATTTAATCAGTTGTTGAATCATAAAGTTTTTATCCTGTTTTTTGAAATTAATAAATTAAACAACTATGCTTATCAACGAAATCAGAAGCTTTGAGTTTCATTTTTTATTGAAAATACTGAAATGAAATTGAGTTATTTACTTTTCATCTTTTTAGGCAAATACTGCAAAGCTATTCTATTTTCAGGCTTTATATCCGTCATATATAACCACAACAAAAAGAACCATTCTAAGGGTTTCATCAGGATATACAATACATTGGCTACCCAAGCTTTTTCACTCCACTTATCCACAGGTATTTTTAATGAATCATAAAATCTCCTTAATACACGATGTCCACTAGGGCTAAACTCTTCTAGCCACTGTTCAAAGGCATTGGCAACTAATAATTGGCGATTTACCATAATCCCATACCCCCATCGGACTCCCTTTCTAAGAGGTTTGACGAGTTGAGGATTTCCGTGCACTGCAATGGTGCAAAGATAATGACCAGAAGGTGGTGGACAATAGGCAGGGTCAGAAAAAGTAAATCCACAGCTTTCTACAAATACACGCACAGCAGCATCTGGTCTTTGCCCTAATAAGGTCAAAATTGCTTGCTGCAATACAAAAAAGGGCATTAAAAGTATAAAATAAATAGACGACTTGCGTCCTAAATCTAACTTAACCAAAAATTTAATAATTAACTTTTGTTTTGAAAACTGCTCAGGTTCTATGGTTTGCCTAAAATAAAGATGATTGAAATATAACTCTCTCATAAACAATAATATATTTACCACAGGAGCAATCAACTCAAAACCAAAAATAGGCATCACAGCCCCAAGTATTGAATATGACCCAAAATGAATCAATAAAATAATATTTATAATAATTCCTTGAAGAATGCCTAGCGGAATCAATGCAGCTATCAATGGTGCTTGATATTCTTTATAAAGCCTAGAAGCCCAATAACTGTTTACTGACACCATCACCAAAAAAATCAAAGTAAGTAAATGTGCCTCCCCGAATGGAAATTCGGGAGGGTACGCTTTATATCTCATAAATCCGACAACAGGAGCAATGACTGTAAGAAAAATTTCAGCGAATACTATCCATCTATTTTGATAGACTTCGGCAGAAATAAAAGAGGGTTGTTTGATTTGAGTTATAATCGCAAGGCTTGTAATGACTATCCAAATCAAGAAGATAATAGTGATTACAATATTTAAAAAGCCTAAAATTCCCGTCATTGTCTGATTTTATGGTTTATTGAGCAGATTTATATTTACATACATTTGCATAGAATAAGGGCGCATTTTTTCATAAAAAAAGCCTTTTATTAATGGTAGAGATGTTTAAAGTTTAATAAAGTATTTTATCCAAATCCAACTAATCGCCTGTAAGGACACAGGCAATGGCGAGGCACATTTTTTCATAAAAAAAGCCTTTTCTTTCTCAAGAAAGACTTTTTTTATTAGATAACTAGCCTTGATTACATACGCTCTATAATCAAAGCAGAAGCACCACCACCACCATTGCAGATAGCTGCAAGACCTAGTGATTTATCTTTTTGATGTAAGGCATTGATAAGTGTAGTGCTGATTCGAGCACCTGAGCAACCAAGAGGGTGTCCTAGAGAAACAGCTCCAC
>JBBRUH010000293.1:0-7275 GCA_038248005.1 Cytophagales bacterium
AAAGCTATTTTCAAGAAAAAGGGTATCTAAACACTAATGTAAATATTGTTCAGGTACAAGATACTCTTATTTCTAACAGTGTATTGCTCAAAATTAATGTCAATAAAGGTAAAAAAGTAAAAGTAGCAGACTATGTTTTTGATGGTAATGAAGCAGTTACAGATAAAAAACTAATCAAAAAATCTAAAACTAAGTCTAAAAAGAAATTTCGCCTTTTTGCTTCTTCTAAATTCGTGAAATCAAAATATGAAGAAGATAAACAAAAAATAACCAAATATTATCAATCACAGGGCTACAGAGATGCTCGTATTACAGGAGATAGTATTTATAATATTGATAATGAAAATATTGGCATTATAGTTAAGATAGATGAAGGTCAGCAATATTATTATCGTAACATTACTTGGCATGGCAATTATGTCTATGATAACGCCACACTAAGCCGAATTTTAAATATCAAGAAAGGAGATATTTATGACCTTGACAATCTAGAAAAAAGACTCAATTTTAGCCCTACTGATTTGGATATTACTTCTCTCTATATGGATGATGGGTATTTGTTCTTTAATATAGAGCCTGTAGAAGTTGCCATAGTAGGAGATTCGGTAGATATTGAAATGCAAATCTATGAAGGTTCGCAAGCAAATATTAACAAGGTAATCGTCAATGGCAATGATAAGACAAGTGATAAAGTAATATTAAGAGAAATCAGAACAGTGCCAGGTCAAAAGTTTAGCCGTACTGACCTGATTCGTTCACAAAGAGAACTATCTACCTTAGGATATTTTGACCCAGAGCAAGTAGGGATTAACCCAATCCCTAATATCCAAGATGGCACAGTAAATATAGAATATGACCTCGTAGAAAAACCAAGTGATCAGATAGAATTATCTGGTGGCTGGGGTGGAGCTTTTGGTTTTGTAGGTACACTAGGGCTTGTATTTAATAATTTTTCTATCAAAAAAATTCTCAAACCCAAAGAATGGGGTGGTATCTTGCCATCAGGTGACGGACAAAGACTTGCACTACGCTTACAAGCCAATGGTCGCCGCTTTCAGACATACACTCTGACTTTTACAGAACCTTGGCTAGGTGGTCGTAACCCTAATTCTTTTAGTATCAATCTAAGCCATTCCGTGCAGCGAAATATCACTTTTAATGGTGATGTACTAGGTTCTTTGCAAGTATCAGGAGCTACCCTTAGCTTAGGTCGCAGATTAAAATGGCCGGATAATTTTTTTACACTTTCTAATTCACTCTCTTATTTGCGATATAATTTAGATAATTTCCCCATTACGCAGACACTCAGCAATGGTACTTTCCAAAACTTCTCTTTTAACACTACTATCAATAGAAGTAGCATAGATAGCCCTACTTTCCCTCGTAGTGGTTCTAACCTTACGTTAAGTGTTAATCTTACGCCTCCTTATTCACTATTTAGAGAAGGAAGTTTTAGTAATTTGGATACAGAGCGATTCAAATTTATAGAGTATCATAAGTGGATGTTTGATAACTCTTGGTTTACTCGCCTAGTAGGTGATTTGGTCTTACATACTAGAGCTCACTTTGGCTACATTGGTGTCTATAATACTAAGTTAGAAGCAAGTCCATTTGAGCGATTTGTGTTAGGTGGAGATGGACTTACAGGTCAAAACTTCTTATTAGGTCTTGAAATTATTGGTCTGAGAGGTTATCCAAATAACTCTCTTACACCTATAGGACAAGCGGGTGGAGTAATCTATAATAAATTTGTGATGGAGCTTCGCTACCCGATTTCATTAAATCCTGCGGCTACTATCTTTGTGTTGGGTTTCTTAGAAGGAGGCAATAACTTTGCAAACTACTCAGAATATAATCCTTTTGATATGAAACGCTCGGCAGGTCTTGGAGCTAGAATCTTTATGCCTGCTTTTGGTATGATTGGGATAGACTGGGGTTACGGATTTGATTCTATTCCTGGGCAAGGTAAACAGTTAAGTGGAGGACAGTTTCACTTTACGATTGGTCAACAATTACGTTAAAAAAGGGTCTTTGGCGTTAATAATGAGTTAAGAACTTATTTTTGATGCTTAAATGACAGATAATTAAAATTATTTTCACAAAAAGTAGTTTTTTAAGCAATATGAAGATAAATAAGTTTTTTGGGATGACTAAAGTTGTTTTTTTATTTTTCATTGGTTTATTTGTAAGCTTTTCTGCTTCTGCTCAGGCCTTTGGCTATATAGATGCTGATTTTATATTAAAACAAATGCCTTCTTATCAAAAGGCTCAAAAAGAAATATTAGAAGCAGCAGCAAAATGGCGTGAAGATATAGAAAAGAAGAACAATGTCTTACAAGAAAAAAGAGGTGCATACGAAGCCGAAAAACCTTTGCTTACCTCTGAAATGATTGAAGAAAAAGAAAAAGAATTAGAAGAAGAAGCAAAAAGGGTACAAGATATGCAGCAGCAAATCTTTGGATATGAAGGGCTTTATTTTTCTAGACAACAAGAACTCATCAAACCTGCACAAGAAGAACTCTTTAATGCAGTACAGAAAGTAGCAAGAAAGAAAAGTTTACAATTCATATTTACTAATTCACAGGGATTAACGATTATTTATGCAGAGCCACGCCACGACTATACTGAAGAAGTATTAGAAGAACTTGGCTTGAAAGAAGACCCAGAAAATCCCGAAAATAAAAATTAAATTAAACGATTAAAGAACAGATGAAAACAAGTTATTTTTTTTGGATGGTATGCCTAGGCTCTTTTGCCTCTTTCACGGTACAAGCCCAGCAAATGGGCTATGTAGATGCTGAATATATTCTTGGCAAAATGCCCGAATACAAGAAAGTGCAAGAAGAGATGAAAGCGTATGAAGAGACTGCCTCCACTGAGTTAAAAGCAAAAGAAGAAGAGTTTCAGAAGAAAGTAAAAGAACTAGAAGAGATGGCAAAAGTAGAAAAGCCTAATGAGTCTCTTTTGCAAGTACGCTATACGGAACTACAAGAAATGGAAAAACAAATCCAAGAGTTCCAACAATCTCTACAAGAAGAGTATAGCACAGAGTTAAACAAAAAACTTGCTCCTATTGAAGATAAATTTCAAAAAGTAATAGATGAATTTTCTGTCGAAAAAGGAGGGATTTACATCCTACGCCGTGAGTCTCTATTGTTTGAGTTAGAAGAAAACAATGTATCTGATTTAGTGCTCAAAAAACTAGGGATTACTGTAAGTGATGCATCTGCTGGAAGAGGTTCACTCAAGTCTAGCAACAAATTAGGCTTCTTTAATAGCAATCAAGTGATTCCACAGATTCCTGAGTATAAGCAAGCCCAAAGCCAAGTAGAGACTTATAATAAAAAACTACAAGAAAACTTAGAGTCTCAAAAAGCTATCGTTGAGCAAAAAGCACAACAATTAGAGCAAATGGAAAGTAATAGTGGCACTGCTTCTGCAGACGCTAAGAAACGTCTTCGTGATGAAATCCAGACTTTGCAGGCTAACCTACAGAAAGCTTCACAAGATGCACAAACCAAAGCACAGCAAAAGTATGGTGAGTTAATTAACCCTATCTTAGAAAAAGTACAAACTACTATTGAGCAAGTTGCCAAAGAAGAAGGATATACTTACATCTTTAAAGTAGAGACTATCTTATATGAGCCTACTGGAAGTGATATTTCTAGCCTAGTGGGCAAAAAAATGGGTGTGGTAGGTGAATAACCTATACTTTATTTACAATTAAAAATACTAAATAGATCTTATCTAACAATGAAAAATATATTTATCTCCCTCATAATATTGTTGAGTGTTACTTTATTTGCAAATAACACACAAGCACAATCTAAAGTCGGACATTTCGATTTGCAATATGTATTGCCACAAATCCCTGAATACAAAAAAGCAGAAGCAGAAATGGAAACCTACGCCAAGCAAATCCAAGACGAACTCAAAAGCAAACAAGAAGAGTTTGAGCGTAAACTAAAAGATTATCAAGGAAAAATGGAAGCTGGAACGCTTACCCCTGCGATGCAAGCAAGCAAAGAAAAAGAATTGCAGACTTTACAGCAGCAGTTTCAGCGTTTTCAGCAAGGCATCCAGCAAGATGGTCAATCACAAGAAGCAAGATTGATGGCTCCTATCTATGAAAAAATACAAAAAGCATTAGATGAAGTAGCCAAAGAAGGTGGATATGGATTTATTTTGCGTGATGAAGCATGCTATGCTTCTCCTAAGGCAGAAAATATATCTGACCGAGTATTGCGTAAAATGGGATTTACTCCTAAAAATTAATATTTTTTTTAGAAAATAATTTGCAAATTTGTAAAGCCGATTGAAGCATAGTCTTGAATCGGCTTTTTTGTACCGAAATAATATATAGAAATGGTTAGCCCTAAAAATCTAGTATCAGGAAGCAAAGTAGGCATCATCGCCCCCGCCAAAAAAGTAAGTCGTCAAGACCTTGAGATGGCTATTCATATTTTAGAAAATTGGGGTCTAGAGGTAGAGCTTGGTAAGCACCTTTTTAATAGCTATAATCAGTTTTCTGGAACGGATGCAGAGCGAACAGAAGATTTACAGAACATGCTAGATAACCCTGATATTCAGGCAATTATCTGTGCAAGAGGCGGCTATGGAACTATCCGAATTGTAGATAAGTTAGATTTTACTAAGTTTATGCAATCTCCTAAGTGGGTAGTAGGTTTTAGTGATATTACGGTGCTTCATTGTCATCTCTATAATCTAGGCGTGGAGAGCATCCATGGTGTGATGCCTTTATTATTTCCCAAACAAACAGAGCAAACTATAGAAAGTCTTCATCAAGTGCTATTTGGTAACTCTTCTAAGCTTGATGTCAGACCTCACTTACTTAATCGCTTAGGCATCACTGAAGGAGAGATGATTGGAGGAAATTTATCACTTTTTGCCAATACAATCGGCACTTCTTCGGAGATAGACACCACAGGTAAGATTTTATTTTTAGAAGATGTAAACGAATATATATACCACATAGATAGGATGATGATTCACCTTTATAGAGCAGGAAAATTGGATAATCTTGCTGGGCTAGTGATTGGTCAGTTTACTGAGATTAAAGACAATGAAATTGCCTTTGGATATACTGTCAATGAAGTGATAGAAGAACTAGTCAGAGAGGTTAATTATCCTGTTTGCTTTGATTTTCCAATAGGGCATGAGATTCATAACCTTACGATGATTTGCGGTAGGAGAGCTAAGTTATCAGTGAGTAAGGAAGAAGTTTTGCTAGAGTTTTAGGGAGATGTGAAATCAGCTTTTGGGCTAAAATCAATTAACTCAATTTTGAGTTAATTGATGAGTTGGTTTACATTGTTGGCAAATCTTTCCATGAACCTATGACCCAAAATTAGCCGTGTAAATTGAAACTATCTGCGAAATGAGTATCTAATCCCTACCTATGTTTATAAAAGAGTTTCAGAAATTTCCGATGGAGTAGAGGGTACTGTAGTCCAGCCATATAAATATTTTCTGTAAAATAAATGATTTGAATTCAACACAAAAGCCACAGAAACCTTACGGGAATCTGTGGCAATTTTTGAGTTGGATTCAGGATATTGAAGTCTTGTTACAGAGATGGTCAAAATTGGTCTGTACTTTATCTTGTTATAAAGTACTTATTATCAATGTTTTACTAAGGAGCAATAATTAAATAAATTGACAAGTTAGTTTAGGTAAAATGCTCATTATCAGATTATTAAAAACTTATAACTCATTACTTACTGAGCATTGTTAAGCATCAAAGGAGTTTTTCCATCCGTAATAATCACCTTGCTATTGCTAGATTTAGAAAGCTCTCTAAATGCCTCTATGCTCATAAACTGAAGAATCATAGGGTTTAGTCCTTCGCTAATAATACGCTGATAATCACGGATACCTTCTGCTTCTATTTTGAGTCTATCAGCCTCCATTTTTTCACGTGAAAGCACAAATTCCATTCTTTGAGACTCTTGCTCAGCTTGTAGTTTTTCTTCTATGGATTGAGTCAAGCCCTCTGGAAGTCTTACGCTTTTCATTAGTACTGATTCTATCATAAAACCTCTCTCTAACAGAATCTCATTCATACGCTCTTGTACTTCTTTTTCTATCTGTGCCCTCTTAGAAGAGTGCATATCTTTGGCAAAAAAACGTGCGGACACATCTGAAACAGCAGACCTAAACACAGGTAAAATAAGCGTATTCTCATAGCTAGTGCCTGCATCACGCAGAATTACAGAAGCCTTCTCAGGTATAAGATGATACAAAATAGAGATTTCTGTTACGATGGTAAGTCCTTCTTTAGAAGGTAAATCGGCACGAACTTCCAGATTTACAGTGCGAGCTGGAAGCTTAATGATATAAGTGGAAAATGGATTAATAACCCTCAGACCAGGGGAGATAACCTGAGGCGTAATCTTGCCCCACTTCCGTTTGATACCGATTTGGTCTTGCCGAACTACTGCACAAGAGCTAATTAGAACCATCAGAATGCTTAAAATGATAAATTGAATCGTTTTCATGGATATGTAGTTTAAGTGAAAGTAATATAGTTTCAGTACAAAAGTATTACTATTATACTTATTTATATTTACTCAAAAAACCACCTAAAAGTTACATCTATTGAAGCAATTTTTTTGTTTAAACATGTTTTTTTACCATCTGATGAACACAGCTTCAAATGGCTTGAACCATAGCAATTTATGTTGAATCACAGCAAAGATAGGGGAGAGGATTTATATGGGAGATTCTACGTGTTTTGGGTGTTGTTTATAAAAAAATAAGACATAATACTTTTTGGGGGTAGTGTTATATTTGTGAGGGTAGGTTTAGTATGCTTTTCTACTTATATAGATACTCTTACAATAATTTTCAGATTTTGAAAACATTACATTTATAACACTACCGCTTTCTAAATCCGAACTACTGAACAACCTGTGTAATGATTGTATAAAATTCGTCTTACTTAGTATTTCTGAGATTTCTTCTGCTTTCATAATGCAAAGATACTTTTTTTATTAACCTGACGGCTATGGTCTGAAGACTGGACAGAAAGATTGCTCCAAGTGCGGCTATCGCCTAATACTTGAAACATTTTTTTATTTTTTTTATAGACTGGCGACAGATGGGGAAGAACAAAGCTTCATTTAACCACTGAACCGTCACTTTTTTGTAGGTGCTGTTATAAGCTGGTCTTCTGTACACCTCGGCTGCAAACCATTGTCAATACTACGTTTCATTGTCTTTGTCGTGTTGGATTGTGCGGTTGGGTATTTTTTA
>JBBRUH010000294.1:0-7268 GCA_038248005.1 Cytophagales bacterium
ATTAGAAGGAGCTAATTTAAAAAAATTCCGTGGTTCGTGTCTTCACGAACCACCATTGATTTTGTTTCGTGAGGACACGAAACGAGGATTAGAAGGAGCTAATTTAAAAAAATTCCGTGGTTCGTGTCTTCACGAACCACCATTGATTTCGTTTCGTGAGGACACGAAACGAGGATTAGAAGGAGCTAATTTAAAAAAATTCCGTGGTTCGTGTCTTCACGAACCACCATTGATTTTGTTTCGTGAGGACACGAAACGAGGATTAGAAGGAGCTAATTTAAAAAAACAATCAAATGCAAAAAGTAAATAACATAGGTGAATTAATAGGCAATACGCCTTTAGTAAAAATTCAATTACCAGAAATACCTGATTTTGTGGAGGTATATGGTAAGATGGAAGGGCATAATCCTGGAGGAAGTGTCAAAGATCGTCCTGCTTTTAATATGATTCAGCAGGCTTTGGAAAGAGGAGATATTCACTCAAAATCAAGACTTGTGGAAGCAACTAGTGGAAATACAGGGATTGCTTTGGCGATGGTTGCCGCTTCTTTTGGTCTGGATATTACACTCATTATGCCCGAAAACTCTACTCAAGAACGCATCGATACGATGAAGGCTTTTGGGGCAAAAGTAATCCTAACCGAAGCTGTCAAGACTATAGAATACTCTCGCACATTAGCCGAAGAAATGGCTGAGAAAGACGGTTATTTTATGCTCGATCAATTCTCAAATCCTGATAACTATGGAGCACATTACAAAACCACAGGCCCTGAAATATGGACAGCAACCGAGGGAAAAGTTACTCATTTTGTAGCAAGTATGGGCACTACAGGGACGATTATGGGCAATTCTCGCTACCTCAAAGAGCAAAATAAGCAAATCAAAATCATAGGTGTACAGCCCGAAGAGGGAGCAAGCATCCCTGGCATCAGAAAATGGTCTCCTGAGTTTTTACCCAAAATATATGAACCTGACAGAGTAGATAAAATATTGTATGTCAATGAAGAACAAGCGACCGAAACTACTCGCCGAATGGCTAGAGAGTGTGGCATTTTTGCAGGGATGAGCAGTGGAGGCGTACTCAAAGCTACCTTAGACCTAGCACAAACGCTCACCGAGCCTGCCATAATAGTCTGCATTGTCTGTGATCGTGGTGATCGATATTTAAGCTCAGACTTATTTAGTGTATAAATCAAGAACACTATTTTTTCAATCCTAAACCTATTTGTAAGCCTATCAGACGAGTTTTGATTTGCTCAGAAGTCATTTTGCCTAATGAAGTTTTGTAAAAAGGAGCAAGATGTAAAGTGAATTTATCATTGAGTTGGTAATTCATAGAGATACTCAGGTTTAACATCTGAAAAGCCTCAAAACGACTAAAAGCACTAGATTGGTTTTTGCTATCATTAAACTCATTGATTGCGAATCCAAAATATTGAGCATTAGCAGGACTCATGTCAAAATATGAAATATCAGTTGGTGAAGCATTATACTTTTGTTGGATATACCAGAGTGATGAAAAACCCGCTTGCAATCCTAGGTTATACTTACTTTTTTGTAGAAGTGTGTATCTTACCTCAAGGGGAATTTCTAAGTAAAGGATATTTAACTTTTCTTCAATGCTAAAATCTGAATTATCAGTATTACCAGAGCCAATATTTACATCGCTAAACTGAGGGACATTTGTCCATTGATTTTCTCTCTTCCAAGTTTGCTGAGTAAGTATCAAACCTGATTGAATTGATAATCTATCAGATAAAGGCAAAGCAAAAGTTAGCCCACCTCCAAAAGATAGCTTGTTTTTGTAAGGAAATTCTTCTTTTCTCTGAGTACCATTCATCACATTGAAAGCAATACCCCATCTCAAAGAAGAGAGTAAATCTGATTTCTGAATTTCTGTACTATCTGTGTTTAGAGGTATATTCATCATCACAAAACTACTGTCTGACAGTAAAGGTGAGAATTCATTCAAGCTAAAAAGACTTTTAATAGGTGTTGTAGAAAGATAATTGAATGTCTCTTTTGTCGTTATTATCTGTGTTTTTTCCGATGTTGCTTGTGTCTTCACAGACGACCCCATTGTTATTTTCTCTGTAGTTTCCTGTTTACTATCCACTGTTGCCTGTGTCCTTATGGGCGACTCCATTGTTATTTTCTCTGCGATTACTTGTGTTCTCTTCGCCGTTGCCTGTGTCCTTATGGGCGACTCCATTGTTATTTTCTCTGCGATTACTTGTGTTCTCTTCGCCGTTGCCTGTGTATTCTCCAATGACTCCGTTACTTGTGTCCTCTCTGTAGTTGATTGTGTCTTCTCTGCCGTTGCCTGTGTCTTCTCTGCCGTTGCCTGTGTCTTCTCTGCCGTTGCCTGTGTCTTCTCTGCCGTTGCCTGTGTCTTCTCTGCCGTTGCCTGTGTCTTCTCTACCGTTGCCTGTGTCTTCACAGGCGACTGAGTAGCCCAATATCCTAACCCACCAGAAATCCCTAGTAAAAGTAAAATGAGTAAACTCAAAGTTTTCCTATTCAGAAAAAAAGCCTTCTTGGTATTTGTTTTTTGCAGACGGCTTTTCATATCTTTCCAAAGTGCAGGGTCAAACGGTTCTTGATGGTTTTCAAGACTTGTTTTGATTTTACGACTTAGTTTATCCTCAAAGTTTTCTTTCATAATCTTTCTCGGTATAGAGGTCTTCAAATAATTCACGTAGCTTTTTTTTAGCCCTTGTGAGATAAGTACGTGAGGTGTTTTCAGGAATCTCTAAGATTTCAGCGATTTCCGAATGGCTATATCCTTCTATTTCAAATAGATTAAAGACACAGCGTTGCAAGTGCGAAAGCTGATTTAATAGACTTAGAATATCTTCTACGGAAAGTTTTTCTATCACAGAATTATATCCTTCGGTATGTACAAGCTCTTCTAGCTGAGTAGTTTGTTGGTATTTTAGATTCTTTCGTTGATAATCTATGGCAGTATTGATTAAGATTTTCCTCAGCCAAGCCTTGAAAGAATTACCCTCTTGGTAAGTCTCTATCTTATCAAATACTTTCATAAAGCCATCATTTAGAATTTCTCCTGCTTCCTCTCTGGAATAAGCATATCTGAGACAAATACTCATAGCATAGCCAAAGAAGTGCTTATAGAGCATTTCTTGAGCTTTGAGTTGCTTTTTTTGACAACCTCTGATGAGTTTTTGCTCAATAGAAGAAATTGATTCTGACAAGTTTTGCTGTTTTCTAAAATTTAATTCCTTAAAAACTAAAACCCATTCTCAATGCCAAACGATTGAAACTGCGTTTTTCTGAGAAACCGCTACTACATCCCCACCAATTACAAAAATCTATTTTTGAAGATACATTTTGTTCATGATATCCTAGACTAAAAGTAAAGGCAGTCTGCGAGGGCATCCGAATCTTTAATCCTAGCCCTATTCCCCAACTTGTACCTCCTTTGGCAGATTCGTTTTCTTGCTGGTTAGTCATCCAAGCTGAGCCTGTGCCTATGTCTAAGGAATAAAAAGGAGTGATTCTAGAAGACGACAAATCACCTCTGATTCCTATAGCAATTGGAGTAATGATGACCTGCTCATACCAATCTGCTCCCAAAGTAAGTCCTAAAGCAAAGGCGTGATGAAACTGATAGCCATTAAAACTACGAAAACTAAAAGAAGCAAATCGCTGTGGATTAAAGTTATTCTCATCATTTGCTCCAGAAAGCACACCGATTTCACTCATGTTGATAAAGCCTTTTGCTTTATATAGCATTGGGTTTAATCCACTGCTAATTTGCTGTATTTCATCAGCTTTATACACCCAGATACTACCATCTTGAGTCTGAATCCTGATATTTTCACCTTGCTCTAATAGTTTTCCTCGTATTTGAGAGCCATTTTTGAGTTCTAAAATATCTTGTTTTACTTTCATCTGAGACCAACTTAGAAATGGTAAAAGTAAAAATAGAAGGAAAAATATATTTTTCATGGAATATGGTTTTAGAATTTTATTTGTGGAGGAGCAAGCGAAGACACTTGCTCTAATGTTTATGTCATTTAAGAGTCTTTTATTTCACAGTTTTAGGCAAAAAAACATCTTAATAACCGCTGTTAATCTCTGACTACAGGTATTTTACTAAGCAATCGTAGGCTTTCAGGGTTGGTATAATCATATTGATATAGACCATCTTTGCCTATCATCAGCAAAACATCTCCCAAAGGAATTACATCATAAGCATCAAAACCTGTAAAATGTTGTTTTAGATTTTGGTCAATAGTGAGTGCATTCTGAACATCAAAGACTTTTAAGCCAAACTTCCCTTCACACAAAAACAAAGTATTTTGGTCTATCCCTAAGCCGTGCGGATGTTGCATAGGATAAGATTTGATAAGGCTAGGATTTTGTAAATCACTGATGTCTATCACTTCTAAGGCATCTACACCTTGCTCACAGGTATTATCACGTCTGAGAGTTACATAAGCCTTATCTCCCTGAACTACCACAGGGTCACAGCTCATTACGTGCTGATAAGTAGAGATAAAACTAGGGGCAGAAGGGTCTTGATTATCGTAGATGTGCATTCCAGTAGTAGAGCCTAAGAATAGCTTATCTTGGTATGGAAAAATAGTTTCTATTCCCCAAGCGAGATTAATCGTATTTTGGTTTTGAGGTTGTGATGGAGTACTAAGGTTGAATAACTGCATCGTGTTAGTCCCTACGGCATATAAATAGCCCTGTGAAATAGCAAATCTTGCCATAGACCCACCTACTCCAGGGTTATTAGTAGAGGGAGGAGCATTATTAAAAGTAGGGTTTCTAACTCCCCCAGCTAGATTATCAAAAAATATAGGCCTACCCAATTGACCATCTCCACAAGGGTAGGTTTCTGTTATCATTTTTTCTTCATAACCAGAGATAATCATATTATCTGTGTTCCAATAGCGGTAAAAATCCAAAAAGACATCTTCTACTCTATGAAGCACTTGAGGCTGACTTGGGTTACTGATATCAATAGATACTAAATCCATGTAGCTATCTGCATAGAGAATATTCCCGTAAACAGCCATATCTACATTGCCAGGTATTTTGATAAAGCCAATATTTTGAGGATTGCTAGGGTCAGCATTATTGATGATGTGTATGCCTTCTTTAATTTCATTAATAAAGATATAATTGTCTTTAAAATAAATCTTACCTGGCTGGTGTAGTGTCTGGGCTACTTGGCTTTGGATACCTGCCCTTATGACCGATTTTTCAGTCAAAATAGGCTCATAATTGATATAAGTGTAAGTACTTTCGCATTCATCTCGGCAAGCAGTGAGAGTAAGTAAGAAGAGTAATAAGCAACCAAGCGTTCGGTGTAGAGATTTCATATACTAGGGATTTAGAGTGTTTCTTACTGAAAATTATTCCCTAGACGTAAGCTAGATTAAAAACGCTACAGTGAGTTGAAAAATAAATCTATTTATGATGATAATTACTACTATCGTTCTATTTCTATCTTAATATTATCTCTTAATTCATTTACTTTCTTTTTGATGTCTGAATAGTATTGAAGGATAAACAGCCTATTTATTTGAATTTTCCATAGATAGACTAATAACTTATTCTTCTTATTTTCTTGAATTTTTAGAGGTAAGTTTATTCCAGTGATGTCTCCATCATTGTCTATGTTAAAGTGAGGTGCTAACTCTTCATTGATTTCTTTAAAATAATTTTTATGAAATTGCATTTCAGAATATTCTTCTTCTAGCTTCCGCAAAGTATTGTAGTCATACTCATAAAGCGATATTATTTTTAATCTCAACGAATCATTTTTGATTAATTCAAGCCCTCTTGATTTGAGTGTTTCATACCCAGCAATATTTTGTATAGACACAAAATCACGTGTAAGAGTATGATAATAAATCATCAATGAGTCAGTTTCTAAATCTTTACCTATAAATAAATTTCTAAAATAATTACAAGCTGAAATCCCTTGTTTATGCCCAAACATATTTAGTTCAATATCCTCTAGGTCTTTTTCTAATCCGTTTGATATTTCTACTAAAATTTTATGTTCAGAATTATCATTTTTTATATTATCTCCCCAATTAGTCAATGCAAATGCAGCAATGATGGCAATAAACATG
The DNA here is from genome assembly GCA_038248005.1 of Cytophagales bacterium. Classification (GTDB taxonomy): domain Bacteria; phylum Bacteroidota; class Bacteroidia; order Cytophagales; family Microscillaceae; genus JAABSX01. The sequence continues at coordinate 6,116 of JBBRUH010000294.1, forward strand.
GATAAAAACTCAAACCCATATTTCTTCCAATTTTCAGATTTTGTTTTTTTCATGATGTATATTTATTGCTAATTAATAGATGAATTATGAGCTTATAATAGATTGGTAATGAGTATTTTAATTGAACACCAAAACACAAAATGCTACTCTGGAAGTGGAGAAAATGATTTCTGTTCCAACTGATGATAGACCTTATTAAAATCTCCCCCATCACCCACTTTTTGGATAAGCTCTTGAAGTCCTTTAATGCCTACTTTGTCAAACCAGCGAGCTACTTCTCTGCCAGAGGTGAGGTAAGCAAGGTTTGTGTGATAACTGTCCTTTTTAAAAAAATCACCAATATGCTTGAGATTTTGGAGGTTTAAGCTGTCTTTTCCCTGTCGGGTATAAATCATCCATTTTTGCTGGTAATCATCATAATGATTGTCTCCTGTGCCAGGGTAGCGGTAATCAAGATGCAAGGCAAGTCCTTCATCAAACCAAGCAGGTATTTTGTGAATCTTTGCATACCACCCTATCCGTGCAAAAAACTCAGCGTGACAGAGTTCGTGGCTTATCACATCTACGTTTACGCCGTCAGGTTTGATGATGATAAAAACGCCTTGTAAAGTAAGATGCACCATTGCAGGTGTGCCATAGTTTCGCCCAAAACGACTAAATTCCTCATCATCTATACAAAAAATAAACGTAGGTTTACTTTTTAGGCTTCCCCAAAACTCTTGATTTCGTAACTGAGATTCTTCTATAACAGCCTGAATGCTTGGCACTAAGTTAGGTGGCATCTTAGGGCTAACATACACTTGATTGGGATAACTCTGAAAAGATGAATAAGCCACAAAATAGCAATTAATCAGATGAGAAAACAGCACATAAACTATCCCTAAACCCAATAATACAATGAAGATTGAGATTTTAAGGGCTTTGATGTTTGATTTTAAGTATTTTACTGACAATCTGATAGTTTAAAATGAGTGATGAGTTATAAGTTCTATTAGTAAGGTTTTGATAATCAATAAATAGTCATTTATTTTATAGAAAAATATCTATCTGGCTGGACTACGACAGCCTCTACTCCATTGAAAATCTTTGGAGCTACTTTTTTGATAATATTGTAACTAGCATTTACATCTGCATTAATTAGAAATCCTTTGGC
>JBBRUH010000295.1:0-7263 GCA_038248005.1 Cytophagales bacterium
AGTTAAGTTAAGCCATAACTTGTTACTATTTTTCTTAAGTAGATGACCAAAATTAGTTTGCACTTTAATATTATTATAAAAAAATTTATTATCAGAGCTTTACTAAGACAACTCATTACTTATTCCAAAATCTCTTCTATGATTATATTATGATTGGTATAGATACAAATGTCAGCAGCGATATGCAGTGATTCTTCTACAATCTGACGAGCAGTAAGCTGAGGTGCATGTTTAACAAGTGCCATAGCGGCTGCTTGTGCATACATACTTCCTGAGCCAATAGAAGCTACATTGTTATCAGGTTCAATTACATCACCTGTGCCAGAGATAAGCAAAAGTTCATCCTTATTGGCTGCTATCAACATAGCCTCTAGCTTGCGAAGGTAGCGGTCAGTACGCCAGTCTTTGGCAAGCTCTATGGCACTTCGCTTCATATTTTGCCCATAGGAGTTTAGTTTTTCTTCAAAACGCTCTAACAGCGTAAAGGCATCTGCTGTAGAACCAGCAAAGCCCGTAATGATTTTTCCCCCAGAAAGTTTACGGATTTTACGCACATTGCTTTTGGCTACGGTATTGCCCATAGTAGCCTGTCCGTCTGCACCAACGGCAACTTTTCCATTGTGTAGTACGGCCAAAACGGTGGTGGCATGAATAGGAGTTAGCATATTTTTAAGGTATTTCGGTTATTAATTAATGGCTAAAATAAGTAAAAAAACACGTAAATTGTTTTTTGTATATTTTTGCAAAACTAAAATTATAAAGATAAACTTATTTTTTGGTGAATTATCCTTATATTCACTTAGTCAAATAAAAATTTAGATTTCAAAAAGAGGCAATATGTAAAGTAATTGTCCATTATTCATTATCAATTACCCACTACCTTGATTATTAAAGAAGAAAATATACGCTTGATTTTTGGTCTTAAATTAAAGCAACTTCGAGTGGAGAAAAATCTCTCACTTTTAGAAGTTTCTAAGGCATCAGGTATCTCTGTTTCTTATCTCAATGAAATAGAAAAAGGCAAGAAATACCCCAAAGCCAATAAAATAGCACAGATGGCAAAAGCATTTGATGTGTCTTATGATTGGATGGTATCTATGCAATTGACCAAAAACCTTAGCCCAATCGCCGAACTTATTAAGTCTGATTTACTGACAAACCTTCCCTTGGAAATCTTTGGGATAGGCCCTGCTGATTTGATGGATTTAATCTCTAATACACCTTCTAAGATTAGTGCATTTATCAGCACTTTGATAGAGATAGCAAGGAATTATAATATAGGCGTAGAAAATTTTTACTTTTCGGTCTTGCGTTCTTACCAAGAAATGCACGAAAATTATTTTGATGATTTAGAAGACATTGTAGATAAGTTTGTGAAAGAATATCCTGACTGTAATCAAAGTCCGCTTTCTTCTGAGGTGCTTATTTCTATTCTCCAAAATACTTATCACTATCAGATAGAAGAGCAAGATTTTGAAGCATATCCAGAGTTAAAAGGGCTAAGAACGGTTTTGATTGCAGATAAAAAACCACCTCATCTATTACTCAATAAAAGCTTAACAGAGATTCAAAAACGCTTTGCTCTTAGTCGTGAGATTGGCTACCAATACATGCGACTCAAAAAGCGGGCTTATACCTCTTCTTGGATAAAAATAGAATCTTTTGAGCAGTTACTCAATAATTTTAAAGCCTCTTATTTTGCAGGTGCTTTGCTTATTCCACGACAACAAATTGTAGAAGATATTAAGAAATTTATGAACTACAAAAAATGGAATGAAGCACAACTGCTCAATATCATTGCCAAGTACCAAGCTTCACCCGAGATGTTTGCCCATAGACTGACGAGCATAGTTCCTAAGTTTTTCGGGCTTAAACAGTTATTCTTTTTGAGGTTTAACCATGAGCGAGGAAGTAATTATTTTCACCTCGACAAAGAATTACATCTAGCAGGACTTTACAATCCACATAGCAATATGTTGCATCAGCACTATTGTCGCCGTTGGGTTTCGCTTAATATACTTAAAAACCTAGCCCAGCAGCAAAGTGAATCCTCTGTGATGCCTGAGCTGATTTGTGAAGCCCAACGCTCAAATTATATTGGATCTGATAATGAGTTTTTGTGTATTTCGCTTGCTCGTCCTGTCTTGCCCAATACCAAAATGAATAGCAGTGTAACGATTGGTTTTTTGATGAATGATGAATTTAAAAACCAAGTCAAGTTTTGGAATGATTCTCAACTTTCTAGCCGACAAGTAGGCGTTACTTGTGAGCGATGTAGTGATTTGCAATGTGCAGAACGTGCCGCCTCACCTAAGATTTTTTTAGAATTAGAACGCACCCAAAAAATACAATCAAGCTTAGAAAAGCTTAAAAATGATTACCAAAAATAGGGATGAGTTAAGTTTTTCTTTTGTCATGCCGTAGGCATCTGAAGATTTATTAAAAGAAAGAACTAAATGCTTGTAGAAGTGCAAGCGAAGACGCTTGCACTAGTATTTACTTCATTCAAGCGAAGACATTTGAACGATACCATATAATAAAATATATTGTAATAATCTCTGATAAATTCACATAATAACTAATAAACAATATGAGAATAATTTTTATGGGTACGCCCGAATTTGCAGTGCCAAGTCTGGCTGCCCTTGTAGAGAATAATTTTGAAGTAGTAGCTGTCGTTACGGCTACGGATAAAATGGGTGGAAGAGGAGGAAAGCAGCTCATTACGCCACCCATAAAAACTTATGCCCAAGAACACAATATCCCTGTATTACAACCTCCTAAACTCAAAGATTCAGATTTTTTGGAAGAACTCAAAAGTTATCAAGCAGATTTACAGATAGTGGTGGCTTTCAGAATGTTGCCCGAAGTAGTCTGGAATATGCCTCCCAAAGGGACTTTCAATTTACATGCCTCTTTATTGCCTGAGTATAGAGGAGCTGCACCTATTAATTGGGCAGTCATTAACGGAGAAACCGAAACAGGAGTAAGCACTTTTTTTCTGAAGCAAGAAATAGATACAGGCAACCTACTTTTTCAAGAAAAAGAAATTATTTATCCAGAAGATAATGTAGGTACATTGTATGAAAGACTGATGAAGCGAGGGGCAAACTTAGTGGTACATACAGCACAGGCAATTATAGACAATGATTACATAGAAATACCACAAGACCTTGACAAACCTGCCAAACCTGCTCCTAAGATTCATCGTGAAACTTGTGAGATTGATTGGTACAAAACAGCTCAACAAATCCATAATCTTGTGCGTGGTCTTAGTCCTTACCCAACTGCATGGACAACTTTATCTGCTAAAAACTGTAAAATATACTCGACTAGTCTTGAGATTCCTGAGGGAATAGAAGCCGATGATTTGAATGTGGGTTCTTTTGCAACAGACAATAAAAGTTATCTGCTATTTAAGACAGGCAAAGGCTTAATCTCTATCAAAGAATTACAGCTAGAAGGCAAAAAAAGGTTAGAGATTGCTGCTTTTTTGGCAGGAAATAAATTTTAAATATGATAAAGAAATTTCTTAATTCTCTGTTCTTTGAAGGCATTTTATATGCCTGTGCTTGGCTAGGAGTTTCAGTCATTCTTGGTGCACTGACCAATATGTTGTCAAAAGATTTTTTCTCAGAAAATGCTACTTGGATGGCGAATATAGGGCTTTTGCTTAACTGGGTTTTATCTTCTCTATTGTTTTCATTTTATAAAGAAGAACCCTCATGGCAGATAGGCACTTTAAAATATATGTTAGTCGGAGTAGTAAATATGGGGCTTATCTATATTTTATTTTGGGTATATACTTTTAATAGAGACTCCTTGGACGCTCAGGGCTTAGATATTTTCAGTATTTTATTTATGCGTTTATGGAATTTTTTTTCTGCTGGAAGTAGTGATTTTGTCATAGCATTGCTCACATTACTGCCTACTTTGATTGCTTTCCTTGTGGTGGTAATGGGCGTTATTTTCGGATTAAATGCTCTTTTCTATACATTTACAAAACCTCTGGTAGATAAATTTTTTGCGAGGAAGTTTGTGAATGAATAAACAATACGATACATAGATTTCTGAATAAACATAACTCCTAAATGGTTAAAATCAAATAGAAAAAACCGTAATTTTGTAAAAAAGGAAGAATACCATGCAAACATTTTTAATCAATATTGAGGACTCATCACAAGTAAAATTATTTCAGTTGCTCGCCCAACAGCTAGGCATAGAAATGAAGGAACTTAAAGAAGAAAAAGAAACCATCCAGACACAAGAAAATGGAGAAGAGAAAGAACCCTACCCTTACTACTCACCCAAAGTAGCATATCACTATGAGGATATATTAGCAATAGTAGCACAATTTCCTGCCAATAAGAAATGGACTTTTAGCGATTTGCAAGATGAAAATATCTTTCCAGAAGTGAATATCAAAAAACAACTCATAGATAATAAACTTCATATCATGCCAAATCCCAGCACATTACACCAAAAAATTTTGAATCTAACCTCTACCTACATGACGCTTTTTGTTAATGAAAATAATTTGGGAGATGTGTATGTTGCCCCTGTAAGTCTGAAAATAGATGAAAACAATGCTTTGGAGCCTGATGTTATCTTTATTTCAGTATCAAAACAAGAGAGTATAAGTATGCAAGCCATTATGGTTGCTCCTGAATTGGTGGTGGAAGTCATCTCACCCTCTAATTATAAAAAACTAAGGGAAGAAAAGAAAACTTATTATGCTAATTTTGGTGTGCAAGAGTATTGGGAGATTTACCCTAAAAAGAAACAGTTGAAAATAGAAGTTTTAACCAAAAATGAAGATACACAGGAAAATATATACCAAGTCTTTTCGGAGGCACAAAAAACGGGAGAAGTCCGCTCAAAGGTCTTAGAAGGCTTTACATTGGATATTGAAAAGATTTTTAAGTGAAAAAACATGCTCCTAGACATTTTTCCGTTTTTTTTAAATCTCTAATAATATTATCAAAGGCAATACTCTCAAAAAAACTACTCCTTCATTTTCATAATCTCATTTTTAGCCTTCTCAGAAAGCTGTTTGGTATCTGGGTCAAAATCACGGTTATCAGATAAAAAAAGCATAAAATCAATCACAGTTATTTCTTCAAAGCTACAACCTGCTACTGATTGAATCACCTCAGTATCTTTGGCATGTGCTTTTGCCAATTCATCTAAGCTCTTATATTGAATTTTCGCCAAAGCCCAAAAAGCATAACAACGCACCACAGGATGAGGATATTCGGCAATTTGGAGCAGTTCCGCCTCCGAAGCAAGCTCTTGCATACGTCTAAAACGAGTAAACTGTACACTCTCCGTTTGTGTCTTACCCATAAATTGATTGCTTAGGATATTCTCCTTTGCCATCTCTTCCACCAAAGTCTGGAGTTCTTCGGGAAGAGTATCTTTGTTGGATTGACTTGTATTGGTTTTAGGGCTACAAGCCATCCAAAAAACAAGAAAGAGAAGTATCCAAAGGCTATTTTTCATTTTGTAAATATTTGTTGCGTTGTTTGTTAAGTGAGTTCATTTCAGGCTGATAGCCATTGAGTTCTTTTTGGTAAAGACCTGTGCCGTCATACGTCCGTTTTTGAGGATTCGTTTTACACTCTTCTGAGCAAGTTCCATCCATTTTCCAGCCACATTCTTCGCACATAGGGAAGTGTTCATTGCAAGTAGGATTGGCACAATTGACCATCCTATCACTCACCGTTCCACAGATATGGCACGTAGCGATTACTTTAGGATTTACATTGTTTATCTCTGTAACTACCCGATTATCAAATACATAGCACTTGCCCTCAAAATCTTCTCCTCCTGTTTCTATGCCATACTTGACAATGCCACCGTGTAACTGATACACCTCTGGAAAACCACTTTCTAAGAGATAGGCACTTGCTTTTTCACATTTGACACCTCCTGTGCAGTAAGTGATGATTTTTTTATCTCTGAAGGCTTCTAGCTCTTTTATTTTTTCTGGAAACTCCCTAAAATGATTGATGTCAAGCGTAATAGCATTCTTAAATCTACCTACTTCGTGCTCATAATTGGAGCGTACATCTAAGATAACTACATCTTCTAAATCTTTCATTTTTTTGAAATCCTCGGGTTCAAGATGCTTACCTGTCTTTTGAGTAGGGTTGATGTGAAGCAATCCTGAATGTACTATCTCAGGTTTGACACGCACATACAGTTTTTGAAAGGTATGTTCTGGATGACTTTCCACTTTAAAATCAATACCTGCAAAGCGTTCATCCTTTTTAAGATGTTGCATATACGCCTCACAATCTACTTCTAGCCCTGAGATAGTACCGTTGATGCCTTCTTCGGCGATGATAATTCGTCCTTTAAGCTGATGATCAAGGCAAAACTGATGATGTGCTTCTCGAAAATCTTCTGGATTCTCGATACGTGTATAGTGGTAATATAAAAGTACAGAATAGGCTTGCATATTATATTTTATTTGAGGTTTTTAAAATTTGGATTATTAAGTAAGAGATGAGTTATAGGTTCGTAATCTCTACTTTACATGAACTATAAAAGTAATTATTTCCTTACCAATCACTTTATTAAAACTGCAAAAATACAAAATTCCTCTATAATTATAGTATCATTCTTTTGTGATGCCGTAGGCATCTGTTAGACAGCGTAGCCTTTTGACACACCTTAAGGTTCGTAACGGAATGACAAGGAAAATCCTTTCGTTCCTTAATCCTCATTAGATCAATCCTTCACTAAATCTAAGACATCTCTTGCACTGCTCTGTAGGCACTTTCAATGGCTCCGTGTACTGTTCCTGCATGTCCGTGATAGTTGGTAGCTTCTCCAGCAAAAAAGAGTTTTTCTTCTACGGGGCGAGCCAAAAGGGGGCGATAACGCTCGGCATGCAAGTGAGGATAAGAATAAGCACCTTCTACAAAAGGAATTTTTTGCCAATCTGTAAAAGTATGCCCCTCATACAAACGCTCTATCGGTTCATTATAAAGTTTAGAAAGGGATTTGAGGGCAATTTCAAGTGTGGCTGTTTCACCTAATTTGCTGAGTGAATCTGCCGCATCTCCACCAATATAAGCGGTAAGCAAAGGAGTATCATCTTTGGAAGAGGTATAAAACTCAGGAATTTCACCTCCACTATAGATGGAATTGCTGTCTTCTGACCAAAAAGCCTCTCTAAATCTAATCGTTAACTTGATGACATTGCCTATTTTTAGATACTCAATTGCCCTTATCTTTTCAGAGGGAAGTGCAGGA
>JBBRUH010000296.1:0-7232 GCA_038248005.1 Cytophagales bacterium
GCTATCATCAAATCTTCAAAACGAGCATCTTCTCTGCGATTTGCTACGGTTACTTGAATCACAAATTCTCCCAAAAACTGTGTAGAAGAGCCTTCTTCTACCTGTCCATCAATCAGTAGTCCTTTAAGAAGCTCGCTTTCTCGGTCAGACCTAAGCAGTTTTAAAAAGTCTTGTGTTCTTTCTTTTTTCTGATTTAAACTGTCTAGTAGTATATCTTCTAAGCTTTTTCTGTCTCTATCTTCGTTCTCATAGTCGTCGTCTTTTGGTGTGCTGATGTCATCTTCTGTTACATCGTTCTCTACTACTAGCTCCGAATCATCTTCTACAGGTGTTGGTTTTTCAGAAAACACATACCAAGCTATCCAAGTAGTAAGAGCCATCAAGATTACAACTATGCTGTAGAGAACCAAATTATTTTTTCTTTTGAGTCTATCCAAATCCGAAGATTTTGAAACTCTCGGACTAGAAATAGGTACTGCTTTTTCTGATTTAGGAGTATTGCTGTAATTTGTTTTTGTTTGAGTAGTATTGGATGAGGTATAAGCAATTGGCTTACTCACTTGCCCAAAAGCCTCCTTAAATTCTTCACAACTCTGATAGCGGTCTTGTGGATCTTTGGCAGTGGCTTTGGCAATGATTTGCTGAATCTTAGGCGAAACACCCGGATAAAAACTAGCAGTAGAGGGGAGAGGTTCTTTTAAGATTTTCTCATATACCTCATATTCTGTGAGTTTGTCTTCATCATAAGGGCATTTTCCTGTAATCATCTCAAACAAGGTAAGACCAAGAGAATAAATATCTGTTCGTTGATCTACAAAACGCCCTTGCACTTGCTCAGGGCTCATATAAAGAACAGTACCCAATTGAGTACCTGTTTTGGTCAAGTTTCTTTTACCTTCTTTGAGGATTTTGGCTATTCCAAAGTCAAGAATCTTAATATCAGAGTCAGGGGTAACGATGATATTGGAGGGTTTTATATCACGGTGTACTACTCCCTTTTGGTGTGCATACGCAAAACCATCTAAGATTTGCTCAAAGAAATAGATGGTTTTTTGCTCAGGAATAGGCCCAGTGATTTGGTGAATATAGCTATCCAATGACTGTCCTGGTGCATATTCCATGATGAGGAAAAGCTCTTTTTCTTGCTCAAGATAGTCATAAAGTGTAATGATATTGACATGCTGGAGGGCAGATAAAGTGGTAGCTTCATTTCGGAAACGTTCACGAATATCTGCATTGTCCACCAAAGCAGGATTTAAGACTTTGATAGCTACTTTTCGTCCTAGCTGCGTATGCGAGGCTAAATACACAGTACCTACCCCACCTTCACCAAGACGGGATTCTATTTTATAATTTAAGATTCTCTCACCTATCATTCTTTATTAATCATTTTGAAGTGCTTGTCATCAAAGGAATCACTATATTTTTACCATCATATATGACAGGAAGAGGTTGTTCTCCTGGTTCTAAAGACTTAGGATATAGTTGATTCACCTCTTTAAGTATATTGGCACTGATTTTAAATTTGCGTGCAACTTGCAAAAGGTCTTCTCCTTTTTGAATTTTATAAATCGTTTTTACTCTTACTTTTATACCTTCACGGGGTTTAAGCCGCTCTCTACCTGTGAGGTTATTGAGAGATTTTAGGCTGTCTAAAGGCTGATAATACATTTTTGCAATTTTCTGTAAGTTTTCCCCTCTTTCTACTTTGTGGATATAAATCTCAGAACTATCTTTTTTGTTGATTCCTCCAAAAACTCGGATACTATCTGTGATGGCTTGCTCAGCTTGTGCCTTTGCGATAGAATCTTGTATGGCGTTGATTATATCCATATCTTTGATATTATACAAGATAACTGACTCAGGCTGAGGACGGAAAGTGTAAATAGCCCAAAGCCCTATACTGGCACCTAATAATATGATAAGAAAAATTAACGGGAGATTGATAGAACTGACTTCACTAAGGTCTTCTTCTACCTTTTTAGCCTCTATTTCTTCTTCCTCACTATTATTTGGCTCTGCATAGATAGGAGTTTGTGAAGTGATTTCTGTTTTTTGGATAGCTGCCAAAAAATCTTTTAGAGAGTGGAATCGCTCACTTGGGTTTTTGGCAGTAGCTTTATCCACAACCAATTGCATTCCAGCACTTACCATCGGATAATATTTGGTAATGCGAGGCAAAACAGAGTGAGTTATTTTTTGCCTTATTTCTGGATTAGAAAAGCCCTCATACGGATTTTTACCTGTGAGCATTTCAAATAGAATTAGCCCTAATGCGTAGATATCTGTCTGTTGACTGGTTTCTTTGCCTTCTATCTCTTCAGGGCTTGCATAGCGAAGAGTTTCTGGATCATCAGCTTGAAGCATTTTTTGTTTAAAAAATTTGCTTAGGGCTAAGTCTAGTATTTTGACTTCTCCTTCTTCACTGATAAGTATATTATTGGTATTAATGGCACCATTATTTACTCCTTTTTGATGAGCAAACTCAAAGGCTTGTAGGATTTGTATGAAGAAGGTACGTGTTTTAGATTCTGGGATAGGGCCACTTTCGTAGCGAATATAATCAGCCAGTGTTTTCCCTTTTACGTATTCAAAAACCAAGTAAAAGTCTTGTGCTGTTTCTAGGTGGTCATAAAGTGTCAGTACATTGGGATGTTGGATGGAGGCTAATTTTCTTAAATCATCTAAAAAATCAGCTTTTTCTAACTGGCTTGCAAGAGGCTTGAGTGTCTTGACGATTACCTTCTTAGCAAACTGAGTGTGGGTAGCCAAAAATGAGCGAAAGAGTCCGTTTTCTTCCGTAAAATTTTCAATTTTATAATTTAGTATTTTTTCCCCAGTCATATAGAGTTCTGCCTTGTTATTCTAATCTGTTCACTAAAAACCACCCAAACTTGATGAAATTTCTAAAAAATAAAGCTTTCTGTTAATAAAAATAAATCTTGAAAGTAACCCAAAATTATCATTTATTCATTCAGAGGGCAAAACTACAAAATTTATGAATCAAATCTCTATAAGTCATAAATTTATGGGCGAGGTGCTTCTTGTGGGATACTAATGCTATCTAATTGGGCAAGTTCTTCTTCACTCGTCACCCCATTTGCTTTTAACATCCATTCTACCTTTGAGCCGTATCTCCCTGCCAAATCTCTGACTGTTTCCTTATCTTCGGAGAGAGTATTGGCTATATGTCTGACTCTTTTATTTCGAAATAAGCTATCTAAGGCTTGTCTTTTTCTTCTTTGATATTCAGTAAGTTCGTTAATATTTTTTTTGGTCTTGATGATGGTTTCTTTAGTTTTTTGATAGGTATTTTTTACTTTCTGAATACCTGTATATTCATAAAAGCGATTCTGAAGGTCTATGGCTGCAATGCTATCACTATAAAGACTTCCTTTTTCGGTAGAAGATGGGCCAGAAGAAAGTGTGTTTTTAAAAATGACATAGCCAAACACAAGTGCAAAGAGTATCAGAAAGCCTTTTGTGAGTAATGGGCGATAATCTACTTCATCCATTAAATTCATACTAAGCCGTCCGTCACTTTTGTTATAGTCATCTTCGTAAACTTCTTCTTGCTTTTCAAACTTCTTTTTCTTTCTTTTTGAATAGTTTTCTTCTGAAATAGGTTGTATATCTTCAGGCTCTTGGCTAAGAGGTGGTACATACGCTGGGGGTTGAAAGCTAGAGTTAAAGCCAGGCGAAGTACTCCCTAAGTTAGAATCCTGTGAGGTATAATCATCTTTTGTATTTGTGTAGCTATTGCTAGTTCCCTCCGCAGCTACAAACTCTATTAACTGTACAGTGATATTATCTGTGCCTCCTAGTTGATTGGCATTTTCTACAAGTCTGAGGGCTTTGTGTTGTAGTCCCATATTACTATTGAGTATTTCTTCTAAGCCTCTGTGGCTTACCATGCCATTGAGTCCGTCACTACAGAGCATAAAAATATCTCCTTCCATTGGCTGTATTGGTACTTCAGGCACTTCTACCTCTACAAAAGGACTCGTGCCCATTGCTCTCAGTAGTTCATTTCGTCTAGGATGATTTTCTGCTTCTGCTTCGGTGATAAGACCTTGCTCTATGAGTGCTTGCACAAAGGAGTGATCACGAGTAAGCTGTTTAAGCTGTCTGTATCGGTGCAAATAAATCCGACTATCTCCCACATGTCCGTGATAGACAAGATTATCTCTCACCATCAATAATACACAAGTAGTTCCCATTCCTCTTAGATCTGGATTGGTGAGTGCTTTTTGATAAATCTGTGAATTAGCATATTGTAGAGCTTGATAAATAGCCTCTTGGGGATTAGAATAAAACTGCTCATCAAAAAACTGACGAATATTATTGACAGCAGTTTGTGAGGCTATTGCCCCTCCTACGTGCCCTCCCATGCCATCACATACCACAAAAAAAGCTCCGTTCCGATTTTCAAAGAAGCCCATGTAGTCTTCATTTTGCTGGCGTACTCGTCCTACATCTGTATGGTTGCCAAAGCGAAAATTTTTAGATTGGCTCATGTGATTATTAATTTTCTATTACTCGTTTTATTTTATGGCTGGTCATTGTATGGTTTATCTTGAAGCTTTCAATCTCATAACACACAAAATATACTTTTAAATTTCAAACTTGCATTGTGCTGCTCCTAACTTAATCAAATCTCCTGATTTAAGCATTTTTGATTCAATCCTAGAGCCATTTACAAAAGTGCCATTGGTGCTACCCAAATCTGTCAAAAAGAAGCTTCCTTTCTGAATAGTGATAGTAGCGTGTTTGCTAGATACAGTCTGTTCAGGGATAACTATATCATTATTGGCAGCTCGCCCTATGGTGATAGTAGGTTTATTGAGTGTAAAATTATGACTAAAATTACCTGTGACTATTTTTAAGACAGGGGCACCGCCTCCACCAGAGATAATGGTATTTTTTAAATCTCTTTTTTCAGGAGGAGGCGGCATCATTGGCTTATTTGCCATTTCTAGCTCTTTTCTATTCATTTCATCTTCTTTGGCTTTGAGTTGCTCTTGAAGACGGATATTTTTTTCTTTTAGCTCTTCTACTGCACTGTGTTTTTCTTCTTGTAAGCGTCTTCTTTCTTCTTCTTGCTGTTCTCTAAACTCTTCTTCTGCTTCCTCTGCTTCTTGTCTTCGGATTTTCATTTCATTGGCATACCAGTAGCCAACACCCAATAAAACACCTGCGGATAAGAGTGCAATGAGCATTCCATACCCATTGAAAATACCATTACCACCAGAATCTACCTCTCCACCTTCACCTGGCGTAGTATAATTGACTACCAGAGGTGGTTCACTTTTATAATTAATGGTGTATTGATACTCTTTACCATCTGCGGGTGCTTGAACTGAAAAAGTCAAATCATACTGTTGTAAGACAGGTGTTTCGCTTTCAGTACGAGTCTCGAGTATATCTCCTATTGATTTTTTTATATCTGAGAAGTTTCGTGCTGTTTCACTTCTTCCATTCGTTCTGAGACTAAGTTTTTCAAATCTATCTGGGCTAAAGCTATCATCTACTTTTACATTGATGGTATGAATGCTAATGTCTTTGTTTTCTGCCATATCTATGAGGTCATCAGCTGTAAAGTTAGTATCTTGATTATCGGAAGCACCTGAAAGTACAATGAGGATTTGCCTACCTTCATCAGGGCTATCAGACATCATTTTTAGAGCTTCTTTGATTGCCTTAAAAGCATAGTTTTTAGAGGTACTATCTCCCCTTAATGAAGTAGTAATTCGGTCTTGGATTTGGTTTTGGATTTTACTAAAATTACGGTTAAACTCAAAATCTAGTGCTTTTAAAACCCTTGAATCTCCATTAGGGACATTGAAATAACCCACATTGACCACATCACTTTCAGTAATAAAATCATCTATGGATTCGATGACTGCTTTTTTAAAATTTAGAAGTGGAATATCTTCAACATTGCTTGACGCATCTATCAAAAAAAATATTACATTGCCAGAAGTAGCCGCATCTTCACCTGCTACAGGTCTAAGGGTAAATTGCTCGATTGGATTTTGGTCATAATCAAATAATTTAAAATCAGCTTCTAAGGGCTGTTCATTCTTTGACATTTGGATAATAACTTTTAGCGTGGGAAAGTTAGACGTATCCGCAGGGTTTACTACTGTGAAAGAGCGTTCTTCTACCTGTGCAAAGCCTAAAAAACTTACAATCATTCCTAAAAAGAAAATGATAAGGCAAACAATATTTTTCATATTTTTATTAGTCTATTAATTCTTTAAGCATTTAATAATAACAGTATCATATTCTCATTTCTTTGCTAAATCAATCCTCAATATATTGTGTCATCGGGTCAAATAACAGTATCATATCTTTATCCCTTTGCTAAATCAATCCTCAATATATTGTGTCATTGTCCATTAATATCTTGAACATCCATTTAACAATAAAACCATCCAACAATAAAATCATAACTTTCTAAGCAATACTTCTAAATTTAAAAATAGTATCTCCCATTTTAATAATGTCTCCATCTTTGAGGTTTCCTTCCTCTTCAAATACATCATTGATAAATGTACCATTGGTAGAAAGCTCATCTTTAAATTTAAAATGCCCCATACGATGTAATATGGTCAGGTGATGCCCTGAAACAGCAGGATCATTTCTCACAATAATATCACAAGAATTATCAGAACCTATGAGATTTCTTCCCTCATATAATCTAAAATCTGCTCCATTGGAATCTACCGTAAAAGAAACCAGCCAGCCTACCATTTTACGACCTATGCTAGGCGAACTTGGTTGGAAATCAGAGCCAAAAGCACTTCCACTATAGCTATCTTGACTACCAAAGATTTGAGTTCGCCCTAGGTCTGATTGCCCAGTAGAGCCTCCTCCTCCTCCTCCAAAAAAAGAAGGTGTACTAAAATCATCATCTCCTTGGTTAATCACAGTTTTAGAAAGGCTGCCACCACCACCACCAAAGGGCAAGCCTTGCTGATTAGGAGAGTCTGAAGAAGATTTTGTACAGTAGGGGCAATCCTTCAAATTTTGGGGATAGTAGTGTCCGTTTTCACAAAGATTAAAGTCGCTCATCGGTCTATTTTTTATGCTCAGTAATATGTAGTATAATAGAGATTATTATGATTTTATTTGCAGAGGTGTAAGCGAAGACACTTGCACCAGCATTTATCTCGTTCAAGCGTCTTCGCTTGAACGGTATTTATCAGTATAAAAACATCGTAATAAAC
>JBBRUH010000297.1:0-7215 GCA_038248005.1 Cytophagales bacterium
ATTTTGACAGGAAATCATAATTTAGGTAAATTTAAAAATCATGATACAAAATATAATAGTAGTTATCTTATTTTTAGTGGCCTTGGTTTATTTGGTAAGTGTTTTACGAAATGAATTTATACGTAAAGAAGGCTGTAGGGGCTGTGGTGCATGTGGTGCAGCAGACTTAGAAAAAATAACTAAAAAACTAGAAGAAGAAAATCTTAAACTATCTTAAATCACTCATTAAAAATGCAAAAAGCAATCATTCGACGGGGGGAAACCAAAGATGTCCCTTATATTTTAGAACTCATCCACCAACTTGCCGAATACGAGAAAGCACTTCATGAAGTAGAACTTACCCAAGAACAACTTTTAGTAGATGGCTTTGGTGAATTACCTCTTTATGGCTTATTTGTGGTAGAATATCAAGAAGAAATCATAGGCTTTGCACTTTATTTTTATAGATATTCTACTTGGAAAGGCAAAACACTTTATCTAGAAGACTTATACGTCAAACCTGACTATAGACAAGAGGGAATAGGTGCAAGGCTATTTGAAGTCTTAATCAAAACAGCCAAAGAAGAGAAATGTCGCCGAATGTTTTGGCAAGTACTTGCGTGGAATGAGCCAGCCATGAACTTCTATAAAAAGATAGGTGCAGACCTAGACGCAGAATGGACCAATGGTCATTTGGTGATAGAGTAAGTTACAAAATAAGGCTTATACGCTTTTAGTTTTAATCTCTTTTTGAGTTTATTTATTTTTTTGAGATAATTAGGAATAGTTTTGGATTTAATCTAGTTTTAAAAGCTGCCAAAAACTTATTTTTATCAGTAGTTACTAGAGTTTATTGCGATGTTTTTATACTGATAAATACCGTTCAAGCGAAGACGCTTGAACTAGATAAATGCTAGTGCAAGCGTCTTCAGTTGCACCTCCGTAAATAAAATCGTAATAATCTCTATTGATTGATTTTTAGCAATTTGATATACACAAAATGGATTACTTCTCAAAAAAAACAGTGAGTATTGGAATTATTTTCTTGATGCTTACCTTACCAAAACTCTCTGCTCAAAATAATTCACTCATAGAGTTAGGGCATCTAAGTCTTAAAGAAGGACTTTCTCAAAGTTCTGTATATTCTATCTACAAAGATAAAAGAGGATTTCTGTGGTTTGGGACACAGGATGGACTCAACCGATATGATGGATATGGTTTTGCAGTTTATAAAAAAGACCCTACAGTTACTAGTTCACTAAGCAATAACTTTATTCACTCACTTACGGAGGATACTCAGTATATGTGGATTGGGACAGACAACGGACTCAACCGATATGACCCTGCACAAGAAACATTTCAATCTTTTTTGCCTCAAAATGGAGATAAAGGAAGCCTCAACAATAAAAAAATTAATGCTTTACTAGTTTCTAAAGATAAAAAAACGCTTTGGATTGGGACACCAAGTGGTTTACAGACATTAGATTTAGAGAATAAAAAACCTACAGCTACTAGTTTTACAAAAGTAGCACTCCAAGCAGGAGAAATAGAGGTAAATAGACTATTTGAAGATAAACAAGGCAATATCTGGGTAGGGCATGCTGCAGGTCTAGAAAAATATAACCAAGATGCTGATAGATTTGAAAAGTTTCTGTATAAAAGCAGTGAAAAAGACTCACTAGAAAACCTCTCTGTAACAGCCATTTATCAAGATAAGCAAGATAATCTCTGGATTGGAGCAGGTCAATATCTTTTTTCACTAGAAAATCCTCCCAAAAAACAAAAGTTTAGGGATTTAAAAGCAGATACTATCGAAAATGCAAATATTAGCAGTCTTACTATCTCTGATATTAACCAAGATAAGACGGGCGTTTATTGGATAGGAACAAATGAAGGACTATTTAAAGTTAAATTTTTTGGTGAAACAGCAGAAGTAACACATATTATCAGAGATGTAAGAAATCCTGATGGACTCACTGCCAATGAGATATTTAAAATCTATGTAGATGATACAGACATTATCTGGCTAGGTACTTACACTGGAGGCATCAATAAGTATGACCTGCGAAACAGAAATTTTAAACACTATTTCCGTAACTCTCAAGATCCTAAGAGTCTTAGTAGCAATAATATAAGAACCTTTTGTGCCGATACTGATGAGGGTAAGTTTTGGGTAGGTACTTATGGAGGAGGATTAAATCTATTTGATGAAAAGACAGGTACTTTTGAAGTCTTTAGAAATAACCCTAAAGACCCTAACTCGGTAAGTGATAATGACATACAAGTAGTTTATAAAGATAGAAATAATAATATCTGGATAGGAACAAAGAATGGAGGACTGAATAGATATAATCGTCAAAATAAGACCTTCATACGCTATCCATATCTCACAGATGTAAGCAAGCCTAGCCCTGATGCCTTAATTGACCCTTTTGTGAGGGTTATCTTTGAAGATAAAAGAGGAAATCTTTGGGTGGGTACTCGTGGAGGTGGATTGAGTAACCTCAACAAACAAACAGGCAAGTTTGAGCATTTTTTACACGATAAGAATAATCCTAAAAGTATCAGTAGTAATACTGTCTATTCTATGATAGAAGATAGTGAAGGTGTCTTGTGGGTAGGTACTCGTGATGCAGGGCTCAATAGATTTGAATACGAAGATGCTCAAAATTATTCTTTTAAAAGCTATCAACATAGTGATAAAGACATCACAAGCCTCAGCCATAACAATGTAATAAGTCTTTTTGAAGATAGTAAACAACGCCTTTGGATAGGCACTTATGGAGGTGCTTTAAATCTATTTGACCGAGAGAAAGAAACTTTCACAACTTACAATGAAAAAGACGGGCTGATGAATGATGTAGCCTATGGTATCTTAGAAGATGGTTCGGGCAAACTTTGGATAAGTACTAACAAGGGCATTGCACAGTTTACACCAAAACTACTCAAGCAAGAAAAAAAGTTTTTTGAAGATGGATTTGACCATCAAGAACCTGCTTTTAAGACTTTTGATGTTTTTGATGGCTTGCAGAGTAATGAGTTTAATGGCGGGGCTTATTTTGAAAGTGAAGCAGGAGAAATGTTTTTTGGGGGAATCAATGGTTTTTCAGTATTTAACCCCAATAATATTAAAAATAATACAACCCTTCCACCCGTAGTGATTACAGATTTTCAAATCTTTAATATCTCACAAAAAGCAGGAGGTGAGGTCTTAGAAAAAAATATTCAAGAGACAAGCACCATACACTTGGAATATACTCAATCTGTGTTTTCTTTTGAGTTTGTGGCACTCAACTATACTCGCCCCGAAAAAAATGAATATGCTTACAGATTAGTAGGTTTTGATAAAAGTAAATGGACACGTACTTCCCGTAGATTTGTAACTTATACCAATCTTTATCCTAGGACTTATATCTTTGAGGTGCGTGCCTCCAACAATGACGGAGCTTGGAATGATAAAAAAACTTCCATTACCATCATCATCAAGCCTCCATTCTGGCTTACTTGGTGGTTCTGGATATTGGTAGCAGTATTGGTGCTTGGTTCTACTTTTGCAGTCTATAAATGGCGAATCAGACTTATCAAAAAGCGTGAGGAAGTGTTAGAACGAGAAGTAATACTCCAAACAGCACAGATTCACCAGCAAAAAGAAGAAATACAAGCTACCTTGGATAATCTTCAAGAAACTCAGACCCAACTTTTAGAGTCTGATAAAATGGCATCTCTAGGGCAACTCACGGCGGGCATTGCTCATGAGATTAATAACCCCATTAACTTTGTCTATGCAGGTATTAACTCTCTCAAAGCCAATATCAATGATGTGCTAGAAGTCTTAGATGCCTATGCAGAAGTTACCCCTGAGAATGTAGAAGAACAGCTTCAAGAGGTCAATAACCTTAAAGAAGACATAGAATATGAAGAAGTCATAGAAGAAATGCAAGAACTTGCTGATAGCATCAAGCGAGGTGCGGAGCGTACTGCTGAAATCGTCAACGGCTTACGGACTTTTTCACGCTTAGATGAAGATGACCTCAAAACAGCTGATGTACACGAAAACCTAGATGCGACTCTTTCTATTCTTAGAAATCAATACAAAGACCATATAGAAATTATCAAAGAATATGGAGACATTCCCTCTATTGATTGCTATCCTGGTAAACTCAACCAAGTATTTATGAATATCATTGCGAATGCTGTCCAAGCCATGCCTGACAAAGGAACTATCACACTGAGTACACGCAAAACCAAGCTTCAAGAAGGAAGCTATGAACGTGAAGGAGTCATTATCTCCATTAAAGATTCAGGCGCTGGAATGCCAGAAGCAGTCAAAAAACGAATTTTTGAGCCTTTCTTCACCACCAAAGAGGTAGGGAAAGGTACGGGGTTAGGGCTATCAATTACGCATAGCATCATGGAAAAACACCAAGGTAGGATAGAGGTAGAAAGCGAAATGGGCAAAGGCACTGAGTTCAAGTTAATATTACCTGTGCATCCCTCTAAAGGTGAATTAAAAGAGAAAACTTAGGAAAGCCTATTTGGTAGAAAAATCTATGCTAATTTCTTGCTAGAATTTACAAAAATTCTAGTAATTTTAAGGCATAATTTTTATCCACAAAAATAAGCTAGACAAAATGAGAGAGATTATTATCGTTGATGAAGTACTTGAAGTACTGATTAAAGAGTGTGGGTAGTGTTATATTTGTAAGGGTGGGTTCAATATGCTTTTTTTCTCATATAGATACTCTTACAATGATTTTCAAAATTTGAAAACATTACATTTATAACATTACCTAGATTTTTTTGAAGAAATAGAACTCGTTGAAAAAACTACTCTTGATAATAACAGAAAATTTTTGCTTCAATTTAAAAAAAGGTTTTTGGATAAAAAAGTTGTTGAGTCTAGCAGATACTGCTATTATATTTTTGATTAAAAAAAACCAGAGGGATTAAGTCAAGGAGATTGGGAAAAAGACCAAGTGAAAATTAATAATTTTTTTAAGAAGGCAAGTGAGATAGATGTAAATCTTAAAAATAAATTGCTTCCTAAAAAATATGTCCAAGAATTGGTTATAGAAACGCATGGACAGTATGAAAGAGGTGAACTTGATGCATATTCTGAACTAGATGATGATGATGATGTTTTTGTTGTTGGAGAATTTAGTCGAATGTTAAGTCGTATCACTCTAAAAGGAATGACGAGTGGCGATGATGATGACTATGAAATAATAGGAAAAGACAAAGCCCCAAAAATCAGAGAAGAATTTTCTGGATTAAAAAAATATACCCGCAATGACAAACTCAATGTCAAATACTCAGACGGAACTATAGTCAAAGATATAAAATTTAAGAAGGTAGAAAACGACCTCAAAAGTGGTAAATGCTCTATCATTGACTAAATCAGCATTATGAAAAATATATTTATAGCACTGTTTTTTCTGATTTTAGTGATTTCAGTGCTATACTTTGATATTTTAGAGTGGAATCAATTTAATCAAAAAACACGACTTGTAGCCGTAAACTACTATGCGGAAAACTGCCCTAAGTGCAAAACACTTAACCAAAAAATGCGAAAAGTAGAATGGCTTTTTGCTCAAAAACCCATCGTGTTTATTCACTATGACATTCACCAAAAAATAATGAATAGGAAAATAAAAAGAATGGGTTTTCAAGAAACTGTCCGTAGTGAAGTAGGTGTAGGATATGTACAGGTGTATGATGTGATACAGCAAAAGCCTCTGCTTAAAATCACTCCAAACTTATCTTGGGAAGAAATGGAGGAAAAAATAGCCATACTTCTAGAAAAAAATGAAGATTCTCTTAATGTGAAAGCTGTTTTTTAATTTTTATATCCTAGTGTCTCAGTAAGAGATTAGTTATTAGGCTGTAAGAATCTAATAGTGAGAATTTTACTCAAACTAAATGAGTGCTTTACTTTAAACACATTAAGTGTAAATATCTGTTGAGAAGTTCGTAAGAAATTTAATTTATATATACTTATAATCAACCTCCAATTCTTAACTCTAAGTTTTTGTATTAAATGCTAAGAAGATAACCGAAGACACCAGTTATTTGATTATTAGTCTATTCTCGAAGAAAATAAAAGTTTTGATAAAAGTAAATGTAGATGGATGGATTTCTGAAAACTAATCCAATTCTGAGTCCGAGAAAAAAAGCAGTAACTACTCAGGTCTGTTTACTACAATTTAGTGTCTTTTTATATAACTATTTGAATAATTTAAGGTACTATATCTTTAAATTCAAGTTCTAAATATATCATTCAGCAAAAAATATTATAAAATTCAAATACCAAGAAATATTTTCATGAGAAAAGTACAAAGTAAGCGACTTTAGTTGTACTTTTTCAATAAATATTGACCTAAGTAGTTACAAAAAGCATACTGAACTCACCCATACAAATATAATATTACCTACTTGAAAAGTAAAAATTTATCTCGCATCCTTTTACTTATTTATATATTTTCCTTTGTTAATTCAAAGAAATAAGAGATATTTGGGATACTAAAGGGGAAGGCTGTGTGTAGATTGGCTAAAGAGAACTGTGAACCAATAAATTAAACTCATAAAAACAAAATCGCTTTTTAGATGAGTATGGTTAATAAGGTTTTCTAATATCAATATGGCAAATCTATAATGCTCTCCAAAATCAGTTAAAAAACTCAAATTAGTATATTAGAGCTGTTACGCACTGGTTATCAACACTTCACTTTTTTTATAACCATATATGCACATAGAAAACATAGGGAATTGCTTACGAAAAGCTCCTGTATTAGGCAGCAAAGCTTATCATTATAAGATTCTCAAATAAAAAATTGACATAAATAATTGAAAATCAAAAAGTAACAACTCTATTTAATATGACCGAACAGCAAAAAATATTACGAGTATTTAAACTCATCAGTTATCTAAGCAAAAAGCCTTACTACACACAAGCACAACTCGCCCAAAAACTTGATGTGGATAAAAGAACTATCCGAAGATATTTTAATTTATTAGAGGAGTTAGGTTATCAGATAGACCATAAAGATGGATACCGTTTCTTCGTACAGATTGAAGCTTTGCCTTCTGAAAAAGGGGTTCGTTTTACTGTGGAGGAAAGTGAGTTACTACATAACATCTTGAATGCTTCTACTGAGAAACATCCTTTGCGAGATGGCATTATGCGTAAACTCTTCACAAACTCTGATTTACGTCCCCTTTCACAGAATATATCTCAAA